>CAZIUY010000001.1:0-16612 GCA_964542625.1 uncultured Muribaculaceae bacterium
CTTTTTATAATTAATTGCAAAAAAAATGTATATACGCTATAATTAAATTGCACAACGAATGTCTATCGAAACTGGTCAGAATCGGAAGATAGCAGCCATAAGATACAACTTCGTGTGTGCTTTTTTTTGGAGGAAATATGGATGAAAAAATATTAAAAAAATTATTTATGCTCGCTAATAAATCGCTTAATAATGGTGAGTTTCCAGTTAGTGCAATCATATACGATGATGATGGTATTATAAGTTTTGGATATAATAAGAGAAATGCTTCTAAAAAGACTATAGATCATGCTGAAATAATTGCCATAACTAAAGCAAATCAAAAAATCAAGTCGTGGAAATTAGAGAACAAATGTATGGTTGTTACTCTAGAACCGTGTGATATGTGTAAGTCAGTAATTAAAGAATCTAGGCTAAAAGAAGTGTATTATATTATACCTCGATACGATTTTAAAAAACAGTACAAAAGTACTATTTTTAAAGAAATAGAATATGATTCTAAATTTAAAGAAAAATATTTAAGTGATATAACACATTTTTTTGATAATAAACGCTAGATTTAACATATTCATTTTGCTATAATGTTTAATAAAGGAGTTGATTATATGCCCTATAAAGTTTTATACCGCAAATATAGACCTAATAAATTTTCTGAAATAGTAGGACAGGAAACCATTGTCAACAATCTTAAAAATAGTGTAATGCAAGGAACTTTCTCTCATGCTTATATTTTTACTGGTCCACGTGGAACAGGAAAAACATCGACCGCAAAGGTTTTAGCAAAAGCTATAAATTGCACTAATTTGAGTGCTGGTGAAATCTGCTGCGAATGTGAAAATTGTTTAAACTTTAATACATCTCCCGATATTATTGAGATAGATGCCGCTTCGAATAATGGAGTTGACGAAATAAGAGAACTTAAAAACAATATATCGTTAACACCTACTTCTCTTAAATATAAGGTATATATTATCGATGAGGTACATATGCTCTCGACCGGTGCTTTCAATGCTCTATTAAAGACCCTAGAAGAACCACCTCCTCATGCTATATTCATACTTGCAACGACAGAAGTATATAAAGTTCCTATTACGATTTTATCGAGATGTCAGAGATATGATTTTAAAAAAATTGAAAAACAAGAAATGATCGATTATTTAAAAGACATATGTAAAAAGGAGCAAATTAGTTATGACGAGGAGTCTTTAGAAGAAATCTATCTACTCAGTGAAGGATGCTTGCGAGATGCACTTAGTATACTAGATCAAGTTTCTAAAGAAAATAGGAAAATAACACAAGAAGTAATATTGAATAATTACAATATTATTTCTAATCGAGATATAGATGAGTTATTAGCATCTACGATTGATGGTAATATTATGATGATAATCGATAAAATTACAGAATTTGAAGATAGTGGAATGAATCCCCAAAAACTAATAAAAAGAATAATTAATTATCTTGAAAATATAGCGATAAATATAAAACTAAATCGAGAAAAAAGATACAAATTTGAATTTGTGGCAAAACTCATTAAATCGCTAAACGAATGCTATATAGATGCTAGAATTAATGAGAATATCTTCTCCATGATTAAACTTAGCTTCTTGGAACTTTGTAATACCCATAATAACGAACAAGTTGAATCTATAAAACTTGCTTTAGATAAAGATAATGATAAAGAAAGTGTTACAAAGGACAAAGTAAATAAAAAGCAAGTAGAACCGATAGAAACTAAAGAAAAATTATCACTATGGGAAGTTAGAATTAATAATTGCTTCGTCGATGCTAATAAGGAAGATTTAAAGCAATATACAGAAAAATGGCTAAATCTAGACTCAGAACAAATAGATTTTATACATATCGAAAATTATAAACCAGTCGTTGCCTCTTCAAAATATCTGATATTTACCGCAGAAGAAAGCTCTTTAAAAGAGTTATTCAATATGAAAATTGAAGAAATTGAAAAGGTACTAACGAAAAATGGACTAAATGTCAAGGTCATTGCCATCACTACTGAAGATTGGAATTCTGAAAAAGAAAAATATAAAACGAGGATTAGGAATGGTTATAAATATAAATTAATAGATGAAAAAGTCTTTACTGAAGAGACTTCAGATAAAAACGTTATCGAAGACTTATTTAAAGATAAATTGATCGAAGAATCATAGAAAAGAGGAAATGAAAATGAATATGCAAGCCATAATGGCACAAGCACAAAAAATGCAAAAAGAAATTTCAAAAAAACAAGAAGAAATTTATAATTCTACTTTTACAGAAGAATCAGAATGGGTAACAGTTACCATGACTGGGCACAAAAAAATTGTTAAAATAGAAATTAAATACACTGGCGATTTAAATGAAGATAAAGAAATGCTCGCAGACATGATTACTATTGCAGTGAACAAATGTACTGATGCAATCGATAAAGAAATCGAGAAAAAATTAGGTGCTTATAGTCAACAACTAGGTGGATTATTTTAATGAACATCTATCCAGAACTTTTAGAAACTCTGATAGAATATTTTAAAAAATTACCAGGAATTGGTGAAAGAACTGCCGAAAGATATGCACTTTCACTGATAAAGATGGATAAAGAAGACTTGATTTCTTTTGCTGATGCTATAACCAAAATCGATAAGACTTTAAGTAATTGTGAAATATGTGGGCATCTCACTGACCAAAAGATATGTAAAATATGTGATAATCAAGACAGGAATCATAATTTAATTTGTGTCGTCGAAGATTATAAAAGTGTATTTATGTTCGAGAAAACTGGTAAATATAATGGGGTATATCACGTCTTGGGTGGACTAATTTCTCCGATAGATGGCATCAATCCTGATGACTTAAATATTGCCAAATTAGTAGCAAGATGTAAGAATTTAAAAAATGCCGAAATTATAATAGCATTAAAACCGACGATCGAAGGAGACACGACGACACTTTACTTAAATAAGATTTTAGATAATAATGTAAATATTAAAATTACGAGGTTATCATATGGGATTCCGATGGGGGCAGAAATAGATTATTTAGATACTTTAACTCTCGAAAGAGCTCTATATGATCGAAAAGAAATATCATAATATTTAAAACTTATAATATATTATATATATGAAAATAATTTATAAGATAATTAAAAGAATAATATTTGCGTTTACATTAACTTATGGTTTTAATATCATAATGGGTAACATAGATTTATTCATACCCTTAAATATAATAACGATTGGTATTGTTACACTCTTAGGATTCCCAGGCTTGTTTGCCCTTGTAGGCATCATATTGATATAGTTGAATAAAAGTACTTGAGAAATCAAATTATTTTTAGTAAGTGAAAGGACAATAATTAAATGAATAATGAAGCAGTAATAAACTTAATTATAAGAGAATTTAATGAATCCATTAATTCCCATGTTTTTTTAGTTGAAACAGATGACTTAGATAATTGTTTAAGTGACGTAAAAAAAATTATCAAAGAAGTAATTGCTCCTGTTGATGCAATTACGAGAGAACAAATAGATACAGAAAACTACTTAGAATTATCTATTATAAGACCTGATGAAAAAGAAATAAAAAAAGATCAGATAAAATCATTACAAGATAGACTTAAAACTATACCAGTGCTTTCTAAATATATATTTTATATAATATACCCTGTAGAGAGTATGAATGACATTGCTGCTAATAAGATGTTAAAGACAATCGAAGAACCTAATCAAAATGTAATAGGTTTTCTCATTACTAAAAATAGTGATATCATTTTACCGACTATCAAAAGCCGTTGTGAAATCATCAAACTAATATACAAGAATCAAAAAGACGAGAGATTCGATGATGTGCTTTTAGACGCGGTCGATGCGTTAATCGAATCCTTAATTACAAGAAATCACATCAAATATTATAAAACAAAATCACTTGATATAGTTAAAGAGAATTACAAGGAAGTTGCAAATCTGATTAAAGACTATTATAATATGGCTTGTCTATTAGAAGAAACAAGAAATCTAAGAGAAAATACCGTCGATTTAATAAAGAAGAATAATAAATATGAAGAACTAATAAAGACGACTAAATATCTTAATAAAAAGTTAAATAATCTAACGAAAAATATGAATGGTGACTTACTTTTAGAGAGTATTTACTTTGAAATAAAGGGAGTATGACGATGTATATAATTGAAGTAAAATTTAATGATAATTCTAAAAAAAACGACTACTCATCAGAGGAGTATTATAAAAAAGGCACGAAAGTACTTGTCGATACGGAAAAAGGACGTCAACTAGGGGTTGTTTCTTCCATAAAAAAGAGTAATAACAATAAAAAATTTTCTAAAATCGTAAGTGTTGCAACGGATGAAGATTATGATAAATTCTTAAAAAATGCTTATGATTCTAAAATTGCACTTATAGAAACTAAAAAAATTGTCAAAGAGATGAACATCAATATGTGTATCATAAGTGCCAATTATTCGCTAGATAAAAAAGTTTTGTTATTCGACTTTGTCTCAGACGAACGCGTCGATTTTAGAAAATTAGTAAAACGTCTAGCAGGAATGTATCACACGAGAATCGAACTTCGTCAAGTCGGTGTTCGAGATAAAGCCCGTGAAGTTGGAGGATTAGGTATATGTGGAAGAGAATTATGTTGTCGTGGTGTACTAAAAGAAATATCTCCAGTCAACATAAATATGTTAAAGAATCAAAATATTGCTCTAAATCCGACCAAGATAAATGGTGCTTGTGGAAGGCTCCTGTGTTGTTTTAATTATGAAAACAGCACATATGAAGAAAATAGGAAACTCTTACCTAAAATAGGTGAAAAAGTAACATATGGCGAAAAAAAAGTCCCAGTAGTCGATATCGACGTCATAAATAAGAAATACAAAGTAAGGGTAAGCGATACCGTCATTGAAGAAGTTGATTTAGATGATAGTACTAAATGATTTATTCGATTATGGTTTAAAAATTTACCAAGATACCGAATATTTTAAATTTAGTATAGATAGCATCCTTTTAGCGGAGTTTTCTAAAATTAAACCAAATTTTAAAATATTAGATATGTGTACAGGTAATGCACCGATTCCATTGATTCTTTCGACTATCATAGATAAAACAATAATCGATGCCGTCGAAATACAAGAACCAATTTACAATCTAGCTAAGATGAGTATCGAAGAAAATCACCTAGAGAATAGAATCTTTCTTTATAATGAGGATGTTAAAACATTTACTTCAAAATGGAAGTATGATGTCATAGTCTGTAATCCACCATACTTTAAAGTAACTGCTACATCACAAAAGAACCTAAATGATATAAAACGTATTGCTAGACACGAAGAGAAGCTTAAATTATCTGATACTGTAGAAGTAGCAAGAAGATTACTAAATTCCAATGGAACTTTCTATATGGTAGAAAGGACAGAACGATTTTTAGAGTCTTGCCGCTTATTAGAAGAATCAAAATTTGGTATAAGAGATGTCGTCTTCGTTTATACGAAAGCAAATAAAAATGCAGAGTTTTTCTTAATCGAAGCATCTTTAACTAAAAAGAGCGATATAAAAGTTAAATCGATAAACATCGAAAAATTAAAAACATATAAAAATATCTTTAGAAAGGAGAAATAGATATGAAACTAATTTGTGGCTTAGGAAATCCAGGAAAAGAATACTTAAATACGAGACATAATGTAGGATTTATGATAGTCGATAACTACTTAAGTGGTGAAGTATTCAAAGAAAAAATGAATGGATTATATTTAGAGAAAAGAATAAATAACGAAAAAGTAATATTTTTAAAGCCGCTTAGTTACATGAATAATTCTGGAATGGTCGTAAAACCATACGTTGACTATTATAAGATTTCTCATAAAGATATACTAATAATAAGAGATGACCTAGATTTAGAGCTCGGACATACGAGAATCAAATTTGATAGTACTTCTGGTGGAGATAATGGCATCAAGTCGATAATTAATTGTCTCGGTGCTAAAGACTTTTATCAATATAAAGTAGGTATTTCCAATGACAAATTACATGATACTAAAGATTATGTGTTAGGTTCTTTTTCTAAAGAAGAGAATGTCATATTAGATAAAGTAATAATCGATTCTCCACGAATCATCGATTTATTCATAAATGGAAATATCAAGACAAACGAAAATTATTACTATGGTGATGAAGTATGAGACTTTTAAATGATAATTTTAAATATAAAGAAGGAAAAAATGTATATGGTCTTACTAAGGAATTAGATGCAATCTACATAACGAATTTTTTTCAAAAAGAGCATGAAGATGTCTTAGTTCTATCTAGTTCATTATATGAGGCTAATACATTCTATAAATCGATACAGGCATATACTAAGGATGTCCTGTTTTTTCCCATGGATGATTTCTTAACATCTGTTGCTCTTGCTATATCTCCAGACTTAAAGATAAAGAGATTAGAAACACTAAATAAACTAAAAAATGAATCAAAACCACACATCATAGTAACATCCCTAATGGGTTACTTAAAATACTTACCAAGTAAGAATTTTAGCCAAAGCATAATAATATCACGAGATTCCAAAAATATTTCCCGGGAAATAATTACCGAAGAGTTAGAAGAATTTGGATACCACAGAGACTCCCTCGTAACAACTACAGGTGAATATGCAGTGAGAGGATACATCATCGACGTATTTCCCATCGACCAAGATAGACCAATAAGAATAGAATTTTTTGGCGACGATATTGAAACGATTAAAACATTCGATGAAGAAACACAAAGGACACTAAAAGAAATAAAAGAGATAGAAATAAAGAGATTCAATGAAAATGTCGATGACGATGCTGTATCTATACTAGATTATATGCATGAAAAAAATGTATTTTTAATCGACGAATTACAAATAAAAAGTAGTTACCAAGCATTGAAGAATGAAATGTTTACTTATATTGAATCAAAAGAACTTGACCCTCAAACAAAGTTCATGTTCGATTATGAAGACTTAAGACCAAGTAAAGTTTATAAAATCGATACTATCGATGCATATAACCAAAATAGTGATTCTATCAACTACTATTCAAAAGAAATAGAGAACTTTAAAGGTGACTTAGATCTATTAAAGACTTTTGTAACAAAACAAATCACTAAAAATACTATCATTTTTGCACTCGATACAGATAAACAAATTGCCATCATCAAAGACATCTTTGATGAGGTTATAATTACCAATGAAGATAATATCATAGAAGGTTCTATCAACATAATTAAAGCAAATTACAATCGAGGTTTTATCTTCCAAAACATAATTTTAATAGCACCAAGCGATATAGATAAATCACTACAAAAAGATATAAAGTACAAAAATACTATTAAAATAGGAAGAAAAGTCAAGACATTTAATGATTTAGAAGTCGGAGATTACATCGTCCATATAACTCATGGAGTTGGTATTTACCGCGGTCTTAAGACATTAAAGCAAGGAGAATACAAAAAAGATTATATCGAACTAGAATATAAAGATAAAGATAAAGTCTATATTTCGATCGATAATATCGATAAACTTTATAAATATACGAGTGCCGCAGGAACGACTCCCAAACTAGATAAATTAAACAGTACATCGTGGGCGAGAAAAGTACGTGAAACGAAAAAACGTATACGCGATATTTCGGGTGAACTAATCGAGCTATATGCTAGTCGAACTAAAATTACAGGACCAGCTTATAAAGATTTTGATGAAGAAATAAAATTTGCTTTCAATTTCCCATATGTATTGACCGACGATCAAGAAAAAGCCATAAACGATATAAATTTAGATTTAAAATCTAAAATGCCGATGGATAGACTTCTCTGTGGAGACGTCGGCTATGGTAAGACAGAAGTTGCCTTTAGGGGAATGTTTAAAACTGTCATGAATGGATATCAAGTATCATACCTCTGCCCAACTACTATTCTAGCCAAGCAGCAGTACAACAGTGCCTTAGAAAGATTTAAAGACTTTCCAATCAGAATCGAACTACTTTCACGTCATGTGACAGTCAAAAAGACAAGAGAGATCTTAGAAGACCTCGCCCTAGGTAAAATCGATATCGTAATCGGTACACATAAACTATTAAATAGTAAAATTAAATATAAACGATTAGGCTTATTAGTAATCGATGAAGAACAACGCTTTGGAGTAAGTCACAAAGAAAAAATAAAACAACTAAAAAACGATATAAACGTTCTTACACTCTCGGCAACACCTATACCGAGAACACTTAAAATGGCTCTAAGTGGATTAAGGAGCCTATCAGTCTTAGATACCCCACCAATAAATAGATATCCAATTCAAACTTATGTTATAGAAGAAAATGAACTTATAATAAGAGATGCAATCTATAAAGAACTTACGAGAAATGGTCAAATATTCATTTTAATTAATAACATAGAAGAACTAGATAAATATCAAAACAAGATAAGTAAATTAGTCCCTGAAGCCACTATATCGATAGGGCACGGCCGGATGTCTAAAGAAGCAATCAACAGTGTGATGGAACACTTTATCGATGGAAAATCCGATATTTTGATATGTACTACCATCATCGAAACAGGAATAGATATCCCAAATGTAAATACCATCATCATAATCGATGCCGATAAATTTGGATTAAGTCAACTATATCAAATAAGAGGTCGAGTAGGCCGAAGTGACAAAATTGCTTATGCTTATCTCATGTATAACCCCGCTAAAGTTCTAACAGAAACAGCGACCAAGAGACTCGAGAGCATCAAAGAGTTTACAGAACTCGGTAGTGGTTACAAAATAGCCATGAGAGATTTAGCAATCCGTGGAGCGGGTGACTTATTAGGTAGTGAGCAAGCTGGATTTATCGATGCTGTTGGGATAGACCTTTATACTAAAATGCTCGAAGAAGAGGTCAACAAACCTGGTAGTATAGAAGAGATGGAAGAAGAAGATACTACACCAATCTTCAATATTTCGACACATATCAAAAATGAATATGTCGATGACGAAAAGATTAAAATAGAAATTCATAAATTAATTAATTCTATTAAGACAAAGAAAGACTTAGAACGTATCAAAATAGAACTAACAGACAGATTCGGTAAAATCGACGAGAGTATGGAAATATATATGTTAGAAAAATGTACTGAAAACCTAATGCAAGAATTAGGTATAACCGACACAACACAAACCAGTAAACGCATTACTATCACGATTCCAGAAAACATTTCCAACCAAATTGATGGTGAAAAACTCTTTATGGAAAGTTATAGTATTAATCCCAAATTTGAATTTAGTTATAAAAACAAGAAGATTAGTATTTCTTTAAATACAGATAATCTCATGAAAAATTATATTTATTATATATATGATCTTTTAACGATAATTAAAAACCAAACAAATTAGTATATTATTTAAAATTATTACTAAAATAATAAAGGTTGGTGATAACTTTGCAACAAAATAGTAATATTAGAAGAATCGATGAATTAGGAAGAATAGTAATACCTAAAGATATTAGAAAGAAACTTCATATAAGAGATAATGAGCCTTTAGAAGTTTATATTGCAGAAGATGAAATAAGAATTAAAAAATATTCTTCTCTTCCTGATGCTTTAGAATATATTAAATATTTAGTCGATATCGGTTTTAGAATAACAGGAAATAACTTCATTATAACAGATAGAGAACACATAATTGCATCATCTGATAAATTGTTACAAGATATTCCTTTAAATGAGTATTTAAGTGATTTAGTTTATACTTGTACTGATACTAAAAACGAACATATAAATATGGATATTAATGGTTTTAAAATAGATGGTTTTGCATCGATTGAGCCTATCATCATAGATAACGACCGTTCGGGACTCATCATCGAGTATAGTAGTAGTTCTCTATCCAATACAGATGTAATTAAGATTTTTAAAAATCTAATCGAAGAGAAATTAAACAACTATTGATTTTTAAAATAAACTGTGCTAAATTAATCGTAATGAATGAGGAAGAAAAGAGTAAATAGCTGGATAATAATAAGAGAGTTATAGTTGGTGAAAAGTAACATTTGAAGGCTATCGAACATGGTTTTGGAGTTCAATCGTAATACCTGCGTTAAAGGATAAAGTGCATGATTACATGAAATAAGGTGGTACCGCGGAATTTAATTTTCGTCCTTATATTTCATGTTTTTTTATTTAGAAAGGATAAATAATTTATGGAAAATAAAAAATTTTATATCACGACACCTATTTACTACCCATCTGCAAACTTTCATATAGGTCATTGTTATTCGACGATAATCGCTGATGCGATTGCAAGATATAAACGCTTAGATGGATATGATACATACTTTTTAACTGGAAGTGACGAACATGGAGAAAAAATTGAAAAGAAAGCTAAAGAGTCTGGTGTCACCCCTCAGGAATACGTCGATAAAGTGGTAGATAATGCCAAAGACTTATGGAAATCTTTAGGTATAACTTATGATAGATTTATTAGGACGACAGATTCTGACCACGTAGAGATAGTTCAACATATCTTTAAAACTTTATATGATAAAGGTGATATTTACAAGGGAACTTACAAGGGACTTTATTGTACACCATGTGAATCGTTTTGGACGGAAACACAAAGTCCAGATGGTATATGTCCAGACTGTGGAAGGACAGTACATGAAGTCTCTGAAGAAGCATACTTTTTAAAGCTTTCCAAATATCAAGATAGACTAGAAAAGTATATAGAAGATAATCCTGATTTCATACAACCTGTATCGAGAAAGAATGAGATGATTAATAACTTCCTAAAACCAGGCTTAGAAGACTTATGTGTTTCGAGGACTTCATTCTCTTGGGGTATTCCCGTAACATTCGATAAAGGTCACATCGTCTATGTATGGCTCGATGCTTTGAGTAATTATATTACGGCACTAGGTTATTCTACAAGTAATGATGAATTATTTAAAAAATACTGGCCCGCAGATGTTCACATAGTCGGAAAAGAAATAGTTCGCTTTCATACGATTATTTGGCCTATAATTTTAATGGCATTAGACTTACCTTTACCAAAAAAAGTATTTGGTCATGGTTGGCTCATAATCGATGGTAATAAAATATCTAAGAGTTTAGGTAATTATAAAGACCCACGAGAATATATAGATGCTTACGGCGTGGATGCAGTACGTTACTTTTCATTAAGAGAAATTCCTTTTGGAAACGATGGAAACTTTTCAGAAAGTGCCCTTATTGCAAGGACAAATAGTGACTTAGCAAACATTTGGGGAAACCTAGTCAATAGAACTATCGGTATGGCAAATAAATACTTCGATGGTATAGTCGAAGATAAATCAGTAAGAGAAGAAATCGATACACCTTTATTAGATTCTATTAATAATTTAAAAACGAAAACAGATGTCTTAATAGATAAACTAGAAATATCTAAAGTTCTCGAAGAAATATTCGATGTACTTCGGGCTAGCAACAAATATATCGATGATACGACTCCATGGGCTCTAGCCAAAGATGAAAAAGAAAAAGATAGACTAGCAACTATCTTATATAACATCTTAGAAGCAATACGTGTAACCAATATTCTTTTAAGACCATTTATGCCTGATGCAACAGAAAAGGTAATCAAATATTTGAATACCGACAAGACATCATTTATAGATGCCCATTATATCGATAAACAAGTATATACTGTTACCAAAGGTTCAGCTCTATTATTTGCAAGAATCGAAGTCAAAAATGAGTAATAATGAGATAAAATTATTTCCCGGGAAATAATTTAAAGGAGGAAATATTAGATGTTCACGGATACACACTGTCACATTTTTACAAATTATTATGATGATATCGATAAGATTATCGAAGATGCCAAGAACAAGGGTATTACTAAATTTATCGTAAATGGATGTGATGATACTTCTAATAAAGAAGTATTGGTTTTAAGTAATAGTTATAAAGAAATATATCCAGCACTGGGAATACATCCAGACGCGGTCGATACCTATCGAGACATCGACATAAAATTTATAGAAGAAAACATCATGAAAATCATCGCTATAGGAGAAATAGGATTAGATTATCACTATGATAATCCTAATAAAGATGGACAACTAAAATTATTAGATAGACAACTGGCCCTTGCCGATAAATATCATCTACCAGTAATAATCCACTCACGAGATGCAACAAACGATACGATTAAATCTTTAAAAAAATATCCCAACCTAAAGGGTTCGATTCATTGCTTTACAGGTAGTCTAGAGACAGCTAATATTTATATAAAGATGGGTTACAAGCTAGGTTTTGGAGGAGTAACGACTTTCAAAAACTCTAAAGTTAAAAATGTACTAAAAGAAATTCCAAGTCATTCTATATTATTAGAAACAGATAGTCCATACTTAAGTCCAGAACCTGTTAGAGGGTCACAAAATAATCCTAGTAATATTTACTATATTGCATCATTTATTGCTAGGGTTTTAGGCATCTCTTTAGATGAATTATCTAATATAACAGAAAATAGTGTTCATGAGCTTTTTGACATTTAAAATATATTGTGATAATATTACTGTACAAGGAGTAATCTAAATGAAATATATAAGACGATTTTATAAACTAACTTGTATATTACTCTTAATAGGAGTAGTAATATGTATTCAAAATAGTAGTATAACTAATACTGCTTCGACATCGAATACCAACCTCAATAAAAATGTAAACTTAAATGCCATGGCAAAAGTCATTGCTAACTTTAAATACGAAGACTTAAACCAAGTCTTGGATACTTATTATGGTACACTTACTGGCTATGTTGCCGATTGTCCTTTATGTAATGGACACTTAGGCTGTACTGGGCAAAATGTTTTGGATGGAACGACTACTTATGATGATATACAATATGGAATAGTAAACATTGTTGCATCTTCTAAAAACTTGCCATGTGGTTCGATCGTCAGATTTGAAAACACAACTATCTCCGAAGATGGCGTAATTACGGCTATCGTCCTCGATAGAGGAGTCACTGGTACGACACTCGACTTATTAGTAGATAGTGAGGAAACTGCTATTACCAAAGTAGGTAGTAAAAAAATAAACTATGATATATTAAGATTTGGTTGGACTAGGTCTCAAGCGTGAGACTTTTTCTTTTAAATGATAGAAAGATGAATAGTGATAAGATGAAATTCAATTATAAAAAAAGATATGGACAAAACTTCTTACAAAGTACTGATATATGTGAGAGTATAGTAAATGCAATCGACCCAAAAACAGATGATTTAATAATCGAAATAGGTGGAGGTAGTGGTGCAATAACCAAAATGTTAAAAAAGTATGGATCGGCTTTAATATCATATGAAATAGATCGAGATACTGAAAAATATTTATTACCTCTAGAGGACGAAAAGACAAAAATTATATATGAAGATTTTCTAGAAGCGAACTTATTAGATACTATAAGTAAGATAAAGTATAATAAATTATATATAATAGGAAACTTACCATACTACATAACGACTCCTATCATAGAAAGAATTATCGATTTAGAAATAAATCCTGAAAAAATAGTAATTATGGTTCAAAAAGAAGTCGCAGACAGATTTTTAGCACATCCTAAAACTAAAGAATATGGTTACATGACAGTCATATTAAACTATAACTACAATATCGAAAAATTAATAGATGTCTTTAAAGAAAATTTTTATCCTACTCCCAAAGTCGATAGTACAGTACTCGTCATGACCAAAAAAGAAAAACCAAAAGGTGACTATAAAAAATTAAAGAGTACCACCAAAGAAGCATTTCGATTTAAAAGGAAGACCATTCAAAACAATATTACTTCGATTCCAAAGGATAGATTAGATAGTATTCTAACCAAACATGGATATACTTTAAATTCACGTGCTGAAGAAATAGATTTAGAAACATTTATAGAACTATCTACATATATTTAGTTCTTTTTTTGATGAAAATTACATAAATTTTAGGGGTGAAGCAAATGGAACTAATAAAGGGAGATTTAGTAACGAGAAATAGTTATAATAATGATACTGTCTTTCAAATTCTAAATATCAAAGATGACTTATATTACCTAAAAGGTTTGGATGTCAGATTATATGCAGATAGTCCCAAAGAAGATTTACAAAAGGTCGAAGTAGAAATCGACAGTGAAGATTATACTACTAGAGTGAAGGATGTCTTAATCGAAGATAGAGATGATTTCTTTTATATGCCAGGAACTATTTTACAATTCGATGGCGATAATGATTATCTAGCTCGTTGTCTAGAATTTTATAAAAAAACTGGTATTCGTGCCATAGGTAAGAATATAAAAGAAAGCGAACTATCTAAATGTATCGAAAAATATTTAGAAGAAATACGTCCTGATATTTTAATCATCACGGGTCATGATGCTTATTATAAAAAGAAGGGAGACCCACATAACTCGAATAATTACCAAAACTCTCTAAACTTTATAAAATCAGTTCAAAGAGCACGCAAGTACGAACCTAGTCACGAACGTTTGATTATCATCGCTGGAGCTTGTCAAAGTAACTATGAAGAACTAATTAAAGCTGGGGCTAACTATGCATCTAGTCCTAAAAGAATAAATATACACGCTCTAGACCCAGCCATAATTGCAACGACTGTCGCCTTAACTAAAAGGAACCAAGAAATCGACTTAATAAAACTCTTAGAACGTACTAAGTATGGTCGAGACGGAATGGGGGGAATAATGGGTAATGGCGTCATGTATGTCGGATACCCAAGACAATGAATCCACTAGTTATAAGAGATGAATTACTTAAACATATTGGAGATAGAGTATTAGTCAAAATCTTTGGAATGAGAAATAAAAGCGATAAATTTATCGGTACACTAAAAGACATATACCCACAAATATTCACAGTCGATGTCGAAGGAGTGATAAGAAGTTTTAGTTATGCAGAACTAATAAGTGGCGAAGTCGTACTCTCATTTATATAAGGGCTTGCTTTTTTTCATTAGATGATATAAAATTAGATTAGTTAAGGATTAGAAAAGAGATATAAAATTATTTATATTCTAAACTTAATGTATCGTTCTTTAAAATAGTAACTTAATTATTATAATAAAGAATAAAATTAATTTTTTCACCTATATATCTTGTCGATAAAAGATAAGTGAAAAAGAAAGGATGTTTTAAATATGAAAATCACAAAAGTATCAGTACGCAAAGTAGAAAAGGGAAATCCTAAAATGAAAGGTACGGCATATGTCGAAGTCGATAATTGTTTTGCTATCGAGCATATTAGAATTATCGAAAGAGCAGATGGGACATTATTCGCTGCTATGCCAAGTAAAAAAGGTTCTGATGGAGAATACCACGATTCTTGTCATCCAATAAATGAAGAAACGAGAAATATGTTCAACGAAGCGGTTATTGAAGAATATAACAGAGTAAAAGACTTAACAGAGGAAGAAACTATAGAAGAATAATTCCCTCTGTTTTTTTATATAATTAATTGGTGAATGATATGGATAGAATATTAGAAAATACATCGATTAATCATATAGTTAGTTTAAATGAAAGAAAGAGTATTACTATAACGGGAGTTAAAAAAATAGAAACTTTCGATAATGAAGAATTTCTTTTAAATACCAACTTAGGAGCCATGGTCATTAAAGGAGAAGGTTTAGAGATGATAAAACTAGATACCCTCGAAGGTAATGTTTCTATAAAAGGAAGAATAGACAGTTTAGCATATTTAGATGAAAATGAAAAAAAAGTAAGCCAAGGAATATTTAATAAATTATTTAAATGAGCCTAGACAAACAAATAGTTTCCATAATTGCCTTTTTTATACTAGGTATTAGTGTTTACTTAGATTATATCTTCTTTACTAAAGGGAGTGTTATAAAGACATATTTAAATATCATTATCATAACGTTTTTATTTATACTAATCTTATATCACTTAACTAATGGAATCATTCATCCATATTTCATAATCATATACTTGTTAGGGATATTATCGAGTAAAATTTGTGTCAAGAAACTAAAATTTATAATATTAAAATTGAAAAATCGTAAGTAAATAGTATAATCGATAATGAGGGATACTATGAAACACGATAAAAAGTTACAACGCAGGATGCGAATATATTTAATTATTATCATCGTTCTCATTTCCATTTTAGGAGTGAAGATGTATTATTATTGGCCAAAAATATTTAAACAGTATCAAGAACAAAAAATCTTAGAAGAAAAGTACCAAGACCTCTTAGAAGAAGAAGAAACATTATCTAGTGATATTATAAAACTACAAGACACAGAATATATTGCTCGTTTTGCTAGAGAAAAGTACCTTTATTCTAAAGATGGAGAAATAATCATCAGAATAATCGAATAAGTCATCGTGAAGATACATCGATAATAAAATTATTTTCTAATTCATTGACTATAGATGTTCTATCACATACCCGTGAATAAATAAGACCATTCTTAAAGTAACCTTGCTTCATAAATTCACTACTATCGAAATAACTCTTAATATTATACTTTTTAAGTTCTAAAGCATCACGATTATATATTTCATCTATGATGGAAGGTTCAAAATAATTAGAAAGAAC
>CAZIUY010000002.1:0-15543 GCA_964542625.1 uncultured Muribaculaceae bacterium
AATGATAAGTAAATATATTTTTTTCATATATTCACCTCCTTCTAGATTAATTTTACAATAAAAAGAATCGAGAATATATAGATTATTGGTTGATAATATATCAACTTTAGGTTGAATTGTTATATCTTAATTTATTTCTATTTTCTTTTTTTAGGAAAATATGGAGACTAAGTGTTAGTTTTAATTTTATAAGTCTTTCTAAATTCTTTTATTTATATTCTTACTTATCAAGAAAAAAACTGTTATAACAAACAGTCATACTAGTTTCTTTCTTTTACTTTGTATTCTTTCTTCATACCCTTTAAGAAATTAAGTTTATTCCTACGAACCATACCTTTCTTAACAACTACGATAGAATCAATTACAGGACTATTTATTGGGAATGTTCTAGATACACCTACTGAGCCACTTTTTTTTCTAACAGTAAATGTTTCACTAATACTTCCACCTTGTTTAGCCACTACTAAACCCTCGAAGGCTTGTATTCTTTCTTTTTTTCCTTCTTTTACCCAAACATTGACACGTACAGTATCACCTGTTCTAAATTCAGGAATGTTTGGATTCACGTGCTTTTGATTGACTTTATCAACTAAGTTCATGTCTTCGGTCTCCTTTCAATATAGTATTTTACTCGTCGCATAATCATAATTTTTTTAGCGGATTACACCAAGCTTTAAATTACTAAAGCAAGGGTATTATATCATGCAAAATTATATTTTTCAAGTTTCATGATGCATACTATCCCTTATGTGCCCGCGGATGAGTATTTAAGTAAACTCGCCTTAGTTCTTCATTAGATACGTGCGTATAAATACTCGTCGTCGATAATCTCTCGTGTCCAAGTAACTCTTGTACTTCTCTAATATCCATGCCCTCATTTAACATGAGAGTAGCAAAGGTATGTCTTAAAGTATGGGGAGATATCTTATGTTTTAGAGAACTCTTGAGAATAAGTTTATCTAAAATATCCACAACACCCCTCCTCGTTAAATTATTACCTAAATGATTTACTAATAGATAATCACATTTCTTATTTTTTAATAAGTCTTGTCGCGAAGTCAAGACATACTTACTCATTACTTCTTGACAAGTCTTATTGAAGTATACAACTCTCATCTTTTTACCTTTACCTATAATTTTTATTTCTCTATTCTTAAAGTTTATATCTTCTATTTTAATATTGACGGCCTCACTAACACGAATACCTGTTGCAAAGAGAAGTTCTAGTATCATCCTATTACGAATACCTAATGATGATTCATCACAAGCATCTATTAAGTCTAAAAACTCTCGATACTGTAAGTAATTAGGTAATTTTTTTTCTTTTTTTGGTCCACTTATTAAATTAAATGGAGAAGAATCTACTATATGCTCTACTAATAAGTAGTCATAGAAACTTCTAATCGAACTTAAGTGTCTATTTATAGAAGAACTAGATAGTTTTAGTGAATCTAAATATATTAAGTAATCAGTTACATCACTATAACACAAGTGTTTAAAATCTTTTTGATGATTATTTAAATATTCATTAAGATTCATTAAATCTCTTTCATAACTAGTTATCGTATTTAGAGAATATTTTTTTTCATATTCTAGTTTCTCTAAGAAATTTTCTATATTCTCTATCATTACTTATTTGCCTACGCTTTTTTATTTCTAAGTTTAAAATAGAATTTTCGACTGACTCTATATATTCTTTAGAGGGTTCCTTAACGTTTAATAAACTATAATAATCTTCTGGCTCTAAAAACATATATGAGTCTGGGTCTATATCATCTTCAGTGTTCGTATTATCATGAATACTACTAGAGAATTTGATGCGTGATAGATAATCTGTAATAACCTCAGTATACTGATTTCTCTTGTTATTATATTGTTTAGTAGGTTCGATTATCACTACACTAGGATTATCGATTATAATATTTTGGATTCTCGTTGCTAATTTTA
Organism: uncultured Muribaculaceae bacterium; assembly: GCA_964542625.1. GTDB lineage: Bacteria > Bacillota_I > Bacilli_A > RF39 > UBA660 > RUG11867. Next base: position 1,948 of record CAZIUY010000002.1, read on the forward strand.
CTAATCCACGATTATTAGGCGTATTTAATTTAGAATGATAATACACTTGTTCATCGACAAACTTTCCTATTAAGTCTAAGAACTTACTCTCTGCGATATTATCTTCATGAGTCGATACATATTTAGCAAGTGCTATTAACTCTGTAAGAGCATTATATTTTTTATAGAAGTGATTACGAGAATTAATTTTCGCTTGATTACTAACTCCTTGTTCGAATGTAGATATAACACCATCTAAATCTGTTCTATAACTATCGAATAGTGCGTACATAACTTCATAGTTCTTTCTATTCCTATATAAGAAGACTTTTAAACGACCACTAGATAGTAAAGAAGAACCAATATCAAAAAGTAAATTTTTAGTTACTAAATCGTAACTATAGATTGATTCTTTTTTGATACACTTGACTATAGAAATATCATAGACATCGTCACAATCAATTAGTCCCATCAAATATAATACGTATGTAAGCTCATACTCATCATCGAATAATCCCGTCAAGAGAGATAGGTTTAAATAGTCTTCCATATTAGTAAGACCTTCTACCTTATTAAAATTAATTATTCTATCATTTATTTTTAAATAATATTTGTTTGTATTCATAAAAACCACCCTTACTGTATTTCATAATTATCTTCTAAGGTAAACTCTACGTTTTCATTAATCCATTCTTTACGAGGTTCGACTGAGTCTCCCATTAAGACACCCACTCTTTTCTCTGCTAGAGCTGCATCTTGAATGCTAACTCTTATCAAATTTCTCGTTTCTGGATTCATCGTCGTTTCCCATAATGGCATAGGATTCATCTCACCTAACCCCTTATATCTTTGCACTTTATAGTTAGTTAATGTCGAAGTATAATTTTTTAATTCATCTGTCTTCCAAAAATATTTACCATGTGTATCTTTTGGTGTTTCTACTTTATATAGTGGAGGCATGGCAATATAGAGGTGTCCCTCTTCGATTAATGGTTTCATAAACCGATAGAAGAACGTAAGTAACAAGCATTGGATATGTGCTCCATCTTCATCAGCATCGGTCATGATGATTACTTTATCATAATTGATATCTTTTATATCGAACTCTGTTCCATATCCTGCACCTATACAGTTTATCATGATATTAATTTCTTCATTTTTCATGATATCACTCATACTGGCTTTTTCTGTATTGATAATTTTACCACGAAGAGGAAGTATTCCTTGAAACTTTCGATCACGACTCTTTTTAGCAGTACCACCCGCTGAGTTTCCTTCGACGATAAATAATTCGTTTATCTTAGGATTTCTCGATTGTGGAGGAGTAAGTTTACCACTCAAGATTCTTTCATTTTTCTTACTTCCCTTACCATTTCTCGCTTCTTCTCTCGCTTTTCTTGCAGCTTCTCTTGCAAGCCGAGATTTACTTGCTTTTTCGATTATCGCAAGAGCGACTTCTCTATTTTCTTCTAAGAAGTATTTTAATTGATCGACGACTATTTGTTCGACGACATTCTTTGCTTCTGGAGTACCTAATTTTCCTTTAGTTTGTCCTTCAAATTGTAATAATTCTTCTGGTATCTTAAGGCTCAATATAGCAGTAAGTCCTTCACGAACATCACTACCATCGAAGTTTACATCTTTTGTCTTTAACAAACCATTATTACGAGCATATTCATTAAATACTTTAGTAATACCACTCTTAAACCCGACTTCATGACTACCACCATCGATAGTTTTAACATTGTTTACAAATGATAATATAGATTCATTATACGAATCAGTATACTGAAGAGCTACCTCTACTTCGATTTTGTTTTTTACTCCTTGAAAATATATACACTTATGAAGTGGTGTCTTATCTTCATTCATATAGTTGACAAATGATATTAAACCATCATCATAATGGTATACTTCATCTAGGGAATCTTCTTCATCCTTTACTTCGATAGTTAAACTTTTAAGTAAAAAGGCACTTTCTTGCATTCTCTCAGCGATAGTCGTAAAACTAAACTTAGCTTCTTTAAATATTTCTGGATCAGGTAAAAACGTTACACTAGTCCCCGTCTTATTAGTCTTACCTATCTCATGTAATGGTTCCTCTATGTGTCCTCCATCCTTAAACTTGATATTTACTATCTTACCATCACGACAAATAGTTACATCCATCCATTTAGATAGAGCATTGACGACACTGGCACCTACACCATGAAGTCCACCAGATACTTTATAATTACCTTCCTCAAACTTACCACCAGCGTGTAAGACAGTATAAATGACTTCTGGGGTCGAAGAACCACTCGAGTGCATTCCAATAGGTACACCCCGACCATTATCGGTAATAGTTATCGAATTATCTGCATGAATTACTATTCTAATTTTATCGCCATAGCCATTGATAATTTCATCTATCGAATTATCGACTATTTCCCAAACTAAATGGTGCATCCCTCTTTTATCTGTAGAACCAATATACATACCAGGACGCTTGCGAACTGCTTCTAAGCCTTCTAGTATCTTTATCGAGTTTTCATCATACTTAGTCATTTTCATCACCGTATTTATATTATCATAGTGCCAAAAAGTTTGCAAGCACTCTAAAAATCTAAATATAAAAACTGTTAAAAGCTAATTATTTAACTCTTAACAGTTATTTTTATCTTATAATGTAAGGACTCGTAGATGTACCCATACCTTCTATCATACTTGCATATTCTGCACTTAAGGTAATGACAGGAGCAACAGCTAGAGAAGTATTCGTTTGGGCATTACTTAAACTAGATTGAACTGTATACATATATGAAGCATCCAGGTAAGCATATGGACTCATCGTCCAATACTCGATATTCTTATTTAGGTAGTTTTCACTACTAGTTGAACTGATGAACATAACTTCATCCGCGGTAATTAAACCTACTGGATAATTACTTAAACCATTACCAACAGTAGTATTTCTGACAGTATAAGCATCACTCTTGTTAGGACAAACTAGACTCGGATTATTATTTTCTTCGATTCTCACTCTTGCTCCAAACTTAGTCTCATTAGTTCCATATCCAGCATCATCTGTACTACGATCACTACAGTATATAGTATCACTTACATATGATGATAATCCTTTATCGACAATAGTACTCTTATACCAGCTTTCCAGTATAGTCTTTACATTAGAGTCTGTATCGCTCTTTAAGGCTTCTTCTCTAGATGTACTAGCAATTCCATCTAAAGTACCATATGTATAACCGACATATTTTACATCGTCACTATATGTCGACCAAACAGCATTATCTAAGACTCTACTAACGGATTCATCGATACTATAGTCATCTACTCCATCATACATTATACGAAGTGAACCATCACCATTGATACGAATTATTCTAAAGTACATTCCTGCAAATTTTAAATAGTTATTAGTAGTATTACCGACGAAGTAATAACTTACCCCATAATCATCAGAAGTACTCATATAATTATCCATAGAAATATTTAATCTATTTAAAGTAACATCTACTTGCGAAGCATTTTGCCAATGAGCATAAAGGGTTATATTATCTGTTATATTAACTTCCGTCGATTCTGTTACTTCTTCTCCAGCGACACCTGTAAACCAACCTAAGAAGATATTACCTTCTTTCGTAGGAATAGGTAAGGACCCATAAGTACCACCTTTTAAGACAGTCTTACTATTAGTATTACTCTTACCACCATTACTATCGAAGTATACGATATATTTATCGGCATTCTCAAGTGTCTCATCGGTCGTAAATGTAGCAACACAGAGGGTATTAGCTTTATATTCTGTAATGTTAAAATCATTAGTAGCCTCATCGAATGAATATATAGTTCCACTAGAACACATACTCTCAGAATATTTATATAATCCAATATTATCTGGTTTAGATGAAGTTATCCTACTAGTATCATTATTACCTAATATTTGATAATATATTTCTAATGGTTTAGTCGATTTCTTGAAATAAACATCACATGATGTCTGTTTATCTTCATCACTTCTATGTAAGATCCAGTTATCAGTATCGAAAGAAGCATCTACTCCATTAGAACATTCGGCTTTATAGAATGAATAATCTTCTCGATCTGGGAATTGACTTACTCTCGTTGGATTATCAAAATTTTCATCATATAATACTGTTCTAATAGTTAAATCTTGCTCAAAATAACCTGTCGTAATATTAGATTTAACAGAGTTTTGTAAATAACCTCCATCGACATCGAATTTGATAGTTGCATCTTCTTCACCATCGTTTACGATGACGAGGCGTAAGTCGATTAGGCTTCCCTCTGCACCAATTATACCAGAAACATTCTTGCGTAAATTCTCAGAATAATAGACGGATACATCTTTATTATCTGTCGTATAATTGATAGCATATCTCGTCATGACACTATTTAGACTACCTATCGATAACTCGACGACTTTCGTTTCCCCTGCACCTACAGATATTTGTTGATTCTTATAGCCATCAGTCGAACTCTTTAAAGTATAATTTAACTTAGCAATCGTGATAGTCGCAGCATTTAAATGTTTAGAAAATGTAAAGTATGAATACGTTATACTCGTAAACATACAGAAGACAGCTATAAAAGTCGTTACGACAAAATAACTCGTCTGTGTCTTATCTAAATATTTAAGCTTTTTAAAAGAACGTTTTAAACTAGAAGTAATCTTTTTCTTTTCTTTTTTACTCATAATAGACCCTTGTCCTTTACTCTATTTTTCCTAGTATTAGTATAACAAAAAAGTGGAGGTTATACAACCCCACCATTAAAATTTTTTAAATTCTTTTACATTTTCTTGCACTAAAGACTACTTTATTATTCAGTGAATGTAAAGATATAGTCCATTATTTTTACTTCATCTCCACTTTTAGCACCGAGGCGATGAAGCTCTTCATCTACTCCCATACGCTTAAGTTTACGAGCAAATCTCTGGGAGGCTTCATCGTTATCTATCCTCGTCATGGTTAAGAGTTTCTCGATTCTTTCTCCACTTATTACCCAAAGACTCCCTTCTTTAGTTATACTATAAGGTAAATCTTCTTTGAATTTATATAGGATATGACTTTCAAATTCTTCTTCATTATAAGTATTATCCTCTTGAATCGTTTCTAATGTATTAGCAAGCCCTAATACTAATTCATTTAAACCAGTATTTAATAAAGCACTTATAGGATAAATTTTGACATCTCCTACTTCACTTTTGAATTTTTCTAAATTTTCTTTAGCTCCTGGTAAGTCCATCTTATTAGCAATAATTATCTTGACTTTTTTATATAGTTTATCGTCATATTTTCTAATTTCACTCTCGATTATATGATAGTCTTCGATTGGATTCCTACCTTCTTCACTACCCATATCGACTACATGAGCAAGTATCTTCGTACGACTAGCGTGTTTTAAGAATTTATGTCCTAATCCTACTCCATCCGATGCACCTTCTATGAGTCCTGGTAAGTCCGCCATCGTAAATGTTCTACCATCATCTAGTTTGACGACTCCTATGTTGGGATTTAAAGTCGTAAAGTGATACTTAGCAATCTTTGGATGACAACCACTTATAGAAGAAAGAATAGTACTTTTTCCAACACTTGGAAGTCCAACTAGGCCGACATCAGCAAGTATTTTAAGTTCACACTTTACTACTCTTTCTTCACCAGGCTCTCCTTTTTCACTAAAACTAGGAGCAGGGTTATCGTGCGTTGCAAAGGCTTTATTACCTCTTCCTCCACGTCCTCCATGAGCAATACATACTTCTTCTTTATCATGGATGATATCGGCGATTATAAGATTAGTATCCATATCGATTACTGTCGTACCGAGAGGTACTTTTATCTTAATATCACTTCTATTCTTTCCATATTTATTAGACCCCTTACCATTGATACCTTTTTCACCCTTGATAATCTTGTGATACTTTAAATCAACTAAAGTCTTTAGACTCTTATCCCCGACAAAATATATCGAAGTACCGGCTCCACCATTACCACCATCAGGTCCTCCCATAGGTTCAAATTTTTCTCTCCTAAAGCTAGTACAACCATCCCCACCATTACCAGCGAATAATTTGACTATTACTTCATCTACGAACATACATCATCATCCTTTTTACATAGTAATTCCATTATAGGTTTATCTTTATCTACTAGATATTTTTCTTCATCGAATATTCTCTTTAAAAAGTATTTAATATTTATATCTTTTATGGAATATTTAAATCCTTTCTTTTGGGAATTAATAAAATAATAAAAATATACTAAGATAGTTATACATTCTAAAGTTATTGTTATATAAAATAATATCATCAATATATTCCAATCGATATTTATTAATCCAAATTGACTAATCGTTCCTAAAATTAATGTTATCGAAAGAGCCCATGTCTTTACTTTACCAATAGGCGAAGATTGTACTTGATCACTTTTCATGAATCTTAGAATATTTATCAAGGTAATCAAGATTTCTCCTAATAGGAGATATCCAAACATTTTAAAGTTTTGCCATAAGGAAATTATACACATGATAGCCAAGATTTTATCTCCTAGAGGATCTAATAGTCCCCCACCAATAGTAGTGACACCCCACCTGCGAGCAAGTTGTCCATCTAACATATCTGTCGTAAATAATATGATTAAGAGTATAATTAAAGCGAGAATAGAAGTATAATCGAATATTATCGGCAATAATAATGCTCCTATGATTCTCGAAAGACTTAAGATATTAGGTATCATTTTCTTAGTTTTTTTACTCATCTACAAAACTCCCCTTTCTTCATGTGTATAATATCAAAGAATTACCTGTTTGTCAAAAATAGGAACTTAAAAAAAAGAAAGACTATGCTTTCTTGTTAGCGACTTTTTTAACAGGTGTCTTCTTTGTTTCTTCTTCTTCTTCGAGACTATTTAAAATATTCTTTAATACTTTAATAGTTTGTGTTTTTACTTCTTTAGCATAAGCTTCTATCTTTGGTTTGCCAGTTTCTAAGGCACTATTATATATATCTTCTGCTTTTTGTTTAATTTCTTCTGCTTTTACTTTAGCTATTTCTAAGACTTTTTCTTTATCTAATGCAGCTAATTCTTTTTTTAAGTTCTCTACTTTGACGATTAAATTATCTTTAACTTCATTATAATCTAAGCCTTTTAAATAATTTACAAAGTCATCTAATCTCTTTTTCAAATCTTCTCTCGTCTCTTTACCACTCTGTGGTGCAAAGAGAACTCCTAGACCTATTCCTAGACCTAAGCCTGTTAGTAAGGCACATAACTTTCCTTGTCTTTTTTCACAACTCATCTTCATCTTCCTCACTTTCATATTTCAGTTGCTTTCTCCAATTTCCTATTCTCGAAAAGAAACCACTTATCGTGTCGACTACCTTATCGCTAAATGCTGAAATTTTGTCAGTAGTAAAGTCGATGATACTAAATATACCATTTAAACTATCTACTTTCTTCTGAACATTATTTAAGACTACATCTATCTTATCGATTGCTCCGATTAGTCTTATACCTAATATTATGCCAATTATTAATATAATTATTAATAAAATATATATAATTATTGGTAAATATACTTGAAAAAACTCTAACATTATTCTTCACCCCTTCCATCATATAAACTATCTATCAGATCAAAGAGATCTTCTTCATCTTCTTTATCTCTTTCATCTTTAGGTTTATCCATAGTTTTTTCCACTTTTATATTTTCTTCTCTTACTTTAGTTTCATCTGGTTCTAAAGTATCGATATCTCTTAGAGTTCTTTTTGCCTCACTTTGTTCGACCTTTGGTTCTTCTTCACTCAAAGAACGAAATAATTCTGCATCACTATAGTATTCTTCTTTTACTGTGTTAGCTCCTTCATACTTTTCTCCACTATCGATCAGTAAGTCATCTATACAAATACCTTCATCATCATTATTGGTCGCCTCTACTAATACTTCTTCTTTATCTTTATCTAATGAAAGACTTTCTTCTATTTCATCTTCTAAAGTACCATAGGCTTTTCGTCTTACACTATCTAAATCTAGAGTGCTTTTGTTTTCTTTATAATCAACTTTTGCCACAATATCTTCCTTCTTATAATTTTCATTTAAGACTCCATATACTGGACTAATAATCGGTGATGGTGTAAATGCTTTCTTCTCTTCCTTTGCTTCGATAGTCTTAGAGAGATATTCTTGATTAGATTCACGACTCGATTTATAGTCACCCTTATACTTACCATAACTATAGTCATACGCATTGGTATAACCACTTACACGCTTTTCATGAGGTTGACTAGTAGTAGTTCTCTTTTCACTAACATTCTCTTCTCTTCTTTCCTTCGTAATACGTTTTGCGACTGTATCGTCATCGATTACTGGAAATGTAAATGTGTTTATCTTCTTTTCTTCTTTTGCTTCTTCTTTTAATTTAGGCATATCGAACAAGTCTTCACCGTTATCTATAGTACTCGGTGTCTCTCTTTTTGGTGTTTCTATTTTTTCGATGATGACTTCGTTGCTCGTATCGATAGATTTTTTCTTCTTATCCACATTCGTCTCGGCATCGATAGTCTTTTTAACTTTTTTTTCTTTTTTAGCTTCTACTTCTTCTTTAGTTATAACGGGAATCTCTACAGTCTCTTCATCGAATAATATTTCTTTTAATTTGCCAATTAATCCCATCAAGTTCACATCCTTTTAGTTTATCAAGTCTAAGTCTGGTATGTTTTGATCTTGCTCATCACTAGCATCATATTCTTCTACCCATTCTAGGAATCTAGAAGCATCATCACCACCAATTTTATTAAATATATCGACAGTTTCTTCTTTATAACTAAGTAAACTATCTTCACTTAAATTATTTAAAAATGAATCATTATATTTGATACTAGAAAGAATAACCAAAGCATCACTCATACAATTCTTAATTTGATTCTTTTCTACTATCACTTCTATTTTAGCATAATTATATGCGATTTCAACTAAATATGAATTATTTTTAGATTTTTTTATCTTCACATATCCTGTCTTATCATCATTCGTAATATACTGAGAATAGATATTTTCTTCATCTTCTTCATATTCTACTTCGTTTTTAGATAAGTAGCTAATCAAGTCGATATATAGATAAAATTTTTCTTTTTCACTACTGATGACTTCATTATAATCATTTGAATCTTCGATATATAAACCTACAGGAAGATAAAACTTATATCCTTTTCTATAGGTATTATATATTTTATAATCTGAATTTATGGTAACATCGATTATCTGTTCATAAGAACTATTATTTATGTTAATACATCCACTTGTGAGTAAACAAGCGAGAATGAGAGTCAACTTTTTTTTCATAATCCACCTACATTCTTATAAGATTATACCATTTTTTATACGTTTAGCAAAGTATTATTTTTTATGAGAATTATGAGCCTTGACGTACTTAATATTGAATCCTAAATTAGAAAACTTTTCTTCATACTCTGTTTCGACATTATCTTTATTACTATTCTTTAAGTCTAATATTACTTCATCTAATTTATATCCATACTGACTTAAATATACTAGACTATCTTGAAATAATAAATCATTATCTGTTTTCAGTTCTAAGTGTCCAATTCCTTTAAAAAGTTCATCATATATTTTTAAGTATGATTCGTATGTAAGTCTTCTCTTATGATGTTTTTTCTTTGGCCATGGATCACTAAAATTTAAGTAAATCGTATCTATTTCTGATGCAAATATTGCACTTAATCTTTCTGCGTAAGCATTAACGATACGCAAATTAGTTAGTTCTTCACATTCTAACTTTTCGGATGCTCTAACGAGTACACTTTCTTTAACTTCGATACCGATAAAATTCCATTCTGGATGACTCTTGGACATTCCTATAAGGAAGTTACCTTTACCCATACCGACTTCGAGCATGATAGGAGAATCATTTTTAAAGACTTCACTCCACTTACCCTTATTATCTATTGGATTTTTCACAAAATACTTAGAAGATTCTAAAATCTCTTTAGCATTTTTGACATTTCTTAATCTCATGTTAGTCACTTCTTTCTGTAAATTACATATACTTTATTATAGAGGGGGATTACGATGATGAAAAAAGATCGAAATGCATTTTTTCAAAACCAGAGTGCTTCTAGTTATTTTTATCCTACTAATGTAGTACCAAGTACGAATGTATATCCGAATATGACTGAATCTAATAGTTCGTTTTATTCTGGACCGATAATGATGCCCGTACAAGACAATTATTCTAGTGAAATAGAAAGTCGTCTTGCTAAGATAGAACGTTCTATTTCTAGATTAGATACTCGATTAACTAAATTAGAAAGTGAAATTTCTTCATCACTACCGAGTGATAATGTTTCTACGACAAATAATATGTATGTTATTTAATCTAAGCTTACTTTCCCGAGAGTAAGTTTTTTAATTACTTTCTTGACGTAATCTCTTCCAAATATTTTATCTATTATACCCATTTTAAAGGCAATCAACAAGTAAGTTATTCCTCCCACTAAAGCATCGATGATGAGGAGTACTAAAGCATTAGAAGTAGTACTCGTATCGAGTGGTATTATATAATTAACTAGGAGTAGTACTATAGCCATAATAATAGTAGGTACTAATATTTTTAATGCCATCTCGAATGTCTCATCATAATTTATCTGATAATTCTTCTTTAAGTCATGACTCGCAATAGCAATAGAAATTATATAACCGATGAGAGTCGAAATACTTGCTCCCCAAAATGCAGGAATACCAATCTTTTTAAATAAGATAATTAAAGGAATATCTAGTAGTCCATTAATCAAAAATCCTACGAAGACACTAATATAAACTGTCTTATATCTATTTAAAGCTTGCATAGTATTGAATGTTATCGAATAAAGATTAGCAAATATAGCACATATAGCCATCAAACTAAGGACGAGAGCCCCACTAGCGTTATCTCCATAGAAGATAGTCCAAATTGGACGAGCAAGTATGGCTATACCGACAGCACAAGGAATAGATATTACTAAAATTATTTGATATGCCTGATTTATCTTACGGTGGACTCCTTTTTTATCACATTTAACTGAAGATGAAACGATATTAGGTATCAAACTGACACTCATTCCCATCGAAAACGATGAAATAACCATACATATCTTCGTAGACCAAGTAGTAATAGCACTTTGAATAAATTCTGCTTCCACAGTCGAGAATCCAATCCATTCTAGTCCTCTCATGATTAAGATCATATCAGTAAAGTCATAAATGTTAGTGGCAATATTTATGATAATAAATGGAAAAGAGTATCCGAGTATTTTCTTGATAATATCTTTGTTCGTAACCTTATCTTGTACATCATATTTTTTAATACCTAGAATTTCTTTATTCTCTTTCATCTTATGCTTCAAGTAAATATAGGCGACTAAGCCACCAAAGAAAGCACCAGAGACCGCTATACCAACGGATACTGATAATGATAAAGATAATACTTTATATGCTAAGAAACTTCCTGCTAGTATGACGAATATTCTTACTATTTGTTCTAAGATATTAGCAATACTAGAAGGTTCGACAATCGAGTGACCTTGTATATAACCTTTAGTCATACTTAAGTATGGTATTACTAAGACCGCAAAGCTAACACATCTTATGACAAAAGCAATATCTTCGATACTGTTTCCTCCACTCATGTCGCCAATTATAGCACGAGCCATAAATTCTGCAAAGATAAACATGATGAGAAAACCTATGATGGAAATATAGCCGATCAGTTTCTTACCTATCTTAAAAGTTCTATATTTTGCTTCTTCCATACCGAGGGTATTATATTCACTTATAATCTTAGAAATAGCAGTAGGTATACCAGCACTACTTATTCCTAAGAATATAACGTAAATATTATAAGCATAACTATATAATGCACCACCCTGTGTACCGATTATTTTATAGAAAGGTATCACATAAAGCATACCGAGTATTTTAGTTATAATAACAGCAAGAGTTGCAATGACTGCACCCTCGACAAAACTACTTTTTTTAAGTTTTTCCAAAACTTATCACCACTTAACTTTCATAGACAATCATTGCTGTAAAACAGTATATTTGTTCCTCTCCACAAGTACTAATAGCAACACTATACTTGATATCGATTAGTTCAGCATCTAAAGTACTTAAAAACTCATTGACAGAAGCCTCTAAGTCTTTTTCATGACTCTCATCGAATACTTTTACTTTCATTATTTTTTCACCCAAAATAATATAACACATTAAACTAGCAAAAATTGTCTTAATTTGTATAAGGCAATTATACTTTAAATGTCATGATTTTGCAAATAGACTCATCTCATTCTTCTTTTATCCTCGTTGTGTTGTCTTTCTTCATGAGTAAATTCTTCACTTTCTTGTAAATCATATTCATCTATTATAGGTTCTTCTTCGATATCATCTTCTGTTTTCTCTTGATTATCTTCTTCGATTAATACCTCATCATTAATTTCTTCATTATTCAAAGTATGAGTACTATTTTCTAGTCCACTATAGGTTGTACCTAAACACTTTGGTAGACTCGTAGATAAACCAACCCTAGTGTGTGTTTTAGAAAATATTGCATCAGATGCGTTAAAATAATCATACTGATACCCCTCAGTATCATCCCAAGTAACATCTACATTATAAAATTCATCACCTAATAGAACGATATTCCATGCATGATCTCCACCTGCATATCCCGTAACATAATAAGTTGGTATTCCTAGAGTAATCATGATATATTGAAATGCTCGGGCATAACCAGCACAAACAGAAGACTTACCTACTAGGGCACTATAAGCACTTTGATTCATATTAGAACTTGTATCATAGGTAACGAGCTCGATCAAGGTATCATGGACATATTTTTCTTTTTCATAATCTGTAGATAAGTTTAGTGCTCCATCGATAATTACTTTAGCACTCTCATCGAATAGACTCTTAGCATTAGAAAAATCAGCGGCTGTTTCATTAAAAGATAAAATGATCTGGGCACAGTTTCCACCAGTCGTATACTTGTATGAATAGCTATTATCTAACCAAAAGAACTCAGGGTGATCATTATAGACTGCTTCGATAACTTTAGAGGCAGATTCTATTTTGATAGTCGTAACGGGTATAAATGTCGTAGAAAGACTTTTTATATTAGCATATACTTGTTTATATAAAGTTTGTTCATCTGATGATAATAAACCATAATATGGATAAATATTAGTATCGATAGTAACATCTTCGAAAGTAATTTTAGAATCTTCTAAAGATTCTATATCTTTATCATGGACTAAATCACCTATAGAAGTAATACTCTCGAGGTTAGCACGATTATCTAGAGATAAGTAATCATTTATATTATTACTAAATGTCAATATAGTATTTGTAACTAACACAGCACAAAAACAAAGAACGATAATAATTAAAATTTTCTTTAATATCTTTTTCAAAATTATATATTCCTTTCATCTATCAAAAGATTTCTCTTTTTCGATATATATTATAACTATATATGTGAATTTTGTAAAAATTATTTGTACTTTATTGACACTTTTTAAGTTACATATAGAGTTTAGGATAACCTAAATC
>CAZIUY010000003.1:0-14807 GCA_964542625.1 uncultured Muribaculaceae bacterium
ACAAAATCAAGTAATGTTATAGATTAGTTATCGACAAAAACTGTTGAAAAGTATGTTGATAAGAATACTAGAATTTCATTAAACTTGACATTTTTAACTTTTCTATAATATAATACATATGAATTTTAGATGTGGAGGTGCAATATGAAGAGAACTTATCAACCAAATAATCGTAAAAAAAGTAAAAAGCATGGCTTCTTTGCTAGAAAAGAAAGCAATATTTTAAAATCTAGAAGAAGTAAGGGTCGTAAAGTATTATGTAAGTAAGCCACTTATCAGTGGTTTTTATTCTATTAAATGAAAGGATGCCAATGTAAGTGAAAAAATATGAAATGATCAAAGACAAGAGATATTTTACGGAAATAATAAAAACGGGAAAGTATAAAAAAAATAATTTATTTGTCTTGTATCACAAAAAACACGATGAAAATAAATATCCTCACTTTGGGATTGCTATTAAAAATAGTATTGGCAAGGCTCATGTAAGGAATAAATTAAAACGTCAAACGAGGAATATTATCGATAAATATAAAATAGAGTTTAAAAAAGATGAAGATTATATTATAATGATAAGGAATGAGTGTAAAGATGCAAGTTATCGAGAAATGGATAATCAATTATTTAAACTCTTGAAAGGAATAAATGATGAAAAAAAATAAAATATCAATAATAGTACTTTTAGTATCGGTTTTACTACTATCTAGTTGTACTAAATACTTGTCAGATGATGATAATAAACGTATTACTAATGAAGAAACAGGTCAAACAGTAACATCTAATATATTATGTTTACCTGAAGATGAAGATTTACTATCGATTTATGAAGAAAATAAGGATAATATGGATGTCGATTATGACTCATTAAAACCTTGTAGTGAATATAGTCCTAGTGATTTAAAATATAATGGTTTGTGGGAGACAATATTTATTAAACCACTTGCTTATATAATAATAAAGTTAGGTATTTTAGTTAACAACTATGGATTAGCAGTTATAATTTTAGGAATAGTAATAAGGTTAATATTATTGCCGTTTACTAAGAAGACTATGATGCAATCTGAAAACATGAAGAAAGCTCAACCAGAACTACAGGCGATACAAAAGAAATATGGTAATACCCAAGATCAAGCATCTGCGATGGCTATGAGTCAAGAAATGATGATGGTATATAAGAAATATAATATTAACCCTGCTAGTGGTTGTCTCGTTTCATTCATACAAATACCTGTCCTTCTCGCTTTTTTGGAAGCAATAAATAGAGTTCCAGCCATCTTCGAAGGTACTTTCTTAACTTTAGAGCTCGGTACTAGTCCCTTTGTCGGAATCAAGAGAGGAAACTTATGGTATATCATCTTAATTGTATTGATAATCGTAACTACATATTTTTCTTATAAATATTCGATGTCTAGTAGTAGTACTGGTAATCAAGAACAAGATAAACAAATGCAATATATGATGAAGTTTATGATCGTATTTATCGCTTTAGCATCATTTAGTTTACCGACAGCACTCGCTCTTTATTGGATCGTTTCTAATGGTTTTGTCATTCTACAAAATTATATTATTAAGGCACTAATAAAAGATGATAAACCACATAAGAAAAAAGACAAGGAGATTAAAAAAGCTAAAGTTATAAAGAGCAAAGATAAGAATGTAAAAGTAAAGAAAGGAAAGTAGTAAGATGGCAAGTTATAAATCGAGTGGTAAAGAATACGACGAAGTTTTAAAGGAAGCATTAGATAATTTAAAATTAGAAGAAAGTGATGTAATAATCTTTAAAGAAGAAAAAAAGCAAGGTCTATTTAAAGGAATGTCGATAGAATTGACTGTTACACCTTTAACTGATGTCTTGGATTTTATAAAAGATTATTTAGAAAAACTTCTTACTAAGATGGGTTTAGAAGTAACCTTTGAAAGTAAGATTCGTGAAAATCAAATTGAACTAAGGATGTATTCTAATGATAATCCTATTCTAATTGGTCAAGGTGGTAGAACCCTTTCCTCATTACAAACAGTCATAAGAAGCGTCGTCAAAAATAAATATGGAGTATCGCCTTACATATCTTTAGATGTCGAAAATTATAAAGACAAACAAATAATGCATTTAGAGAAAACGGCTAGACGAATTGCTAAAGAGGTTAAACTTACTAAAGTTCCAGTCGAACTAGATAACATGAATGCCTACGAAAGATTAATAGTCCATCAAGAAGTTGCCAAAATAGAGGGCGTCGAGACTGAAAGTGTTGGAGAAGAACCTAATAGACACGTCGTCATAAAACCTAAAAAGACAAATGAAGAAATTTAATAATTAATTTTCTCGGTTGTCTTTTTTTACTTTACGAGTAAGATACTTTCCTTGTTAAGTATAATATTATAGAAAGTATAAAGTATCTAATTATTAATTGTTTTTTATGGCAACAACTTAGTAATAGTGCTATAATACTTGCGAAAGAAACGGGGTGTTCGTGATGGAAGATACTATAGCCGCAATAAGTACTGCTTTAGGAGTCGGTGGAATCTCTATTATTCGAGTTAGTGGTAGTGAATCTATCAAAATTGTAAATTCTATTTTTAAGGGTAAAGATTTATCTAAAGTAAATAGTCATACGATTCATTATGGACATATCGTCTATAATGATGAAATAATCGATGAAGTTTTAGTAAGCGTCATGCTCTCACCAAAGACTTATACGACAGAAGACGTCGTAGAAATTAACTTACATGGAGGAATACAGACGACAAACAAGGTATTAGAAATACTTTTAATAAGTGGTTGTCGTCTAGCTGAACCAGGTGAATTTACAAAAAGAGCTTTCTTAAATGGTCGTATAGACCTAGTAGAAGCGGAAGCCGTCGCCGACGTGATAAATGCCGAAAGTGAAAATGCTAGAAGTATGTCGATAAACCAACTTACTGGAAAATTATCTAATATTATAAAAAAGTTGAAAGAAGATATCATAGCCTTAGAAGCCAATATCGAAGTCAATATCGATTATCCAGAATACGAAGATATAGAAGATATGACTAACGAAAAAGTAACTGTAGAACTTTCTAAAATAAAAGATACACTAGATAAATTGATTCGTGAAAGTGAAAATGGTAAAATCATAAAGATGGGTATCAATGTTGCTATAGTGGGAAGACCCAATGTCGGTAAAAGTAGTATCTTAAATGCCTTAATCGAAGAAGATAAAGCAATAGTTACCGATATAGAAGGAACTACTCGCGATATAGTCGAAGGAAAAATGAAACTAAATGGCACTTTAATTAACTTTATCGATACTGCTGGAATCAGAGAAACGGATAATATAGTAGAAAAAATAGGTGTCGATAAGAGTCTTTCCGTTATCGAAAGAGCCGATGTAGTATTGTTAGTCTTAAATAATAGTGAAGGTATGACTAAAGAAGATAAAGAACTATATGAAAAAATTAAAAATAAACGTCATATAGTATTTATAAATAAGGATGATATTAAGGGGAAAGAAGAATTTAAAATTGAAGGGGCTATTTATGGTAATACTATCGAGAGTGATGGATTAGATAAATTAAAAGAAGAAATATCTAATTTATTTGATTTAGAAAACTTACCAAAAAAAGATTTTACTTATATTTCGTCCGCGAGAGAGTTAGCCTTGATAGAAAAAGTAAAAGATTCTATTTTATCAGCTCTTGCTAATTTAAAAAGTGGTGTCCCTGTCGATTTAATAGAAATCGATTTAAGAGATGCACGGATGTATATGAACGAAATATTAGGCGAAGTATATGATGAAGAATTAATCGATGAATTATTTTCAAGATTTTGTTTAGGGAAGTGATAATGTATGTATGATGTAATTGTAGTTGGTGGGGGACACGCTGGAATCGAAGCGGCATATGCAACTAGTAAAGTAGGGCACAAGACTCTTTTAGTCACGGGTAATATTAAAAACATAGGTGATATGCCATGTAATCCCTCTATTGGAGGAACTTCTAAAGGAGTAATCGTAAGAGAAGTCGATGCTCTTGGGGGACTCATGGGTAAAGTTGCTGATAAAAGTACCTTACAAATGAAAATGTTAAATGGAAGTAAAGGTCCCGCAGTTAGATGTCTTAGGGCTCAAGTCGATAAAGAGACATATCCTAAGATTATGCAAAAAATACTTCTAAATCAAGAAAATTTAGAGATTAAAGAAGAGATAGTCGAAGAACTTTTAGTAGAAAATAAAAAAGTAATCGGTGTTAAAACAAATAAAGGGAATACTTATAATGCTTTAGTCGTTATTTTGACGACGGGAACATATTTAAAGAGTGAAATATTGCGAGGCTTTAACAAGACGGAGAGTGGTCCTCATGGTGAAGCACGAAGTAATTACTTAAGTGATAATTTAAAAAATTTAGGTTTTAAAATAATAAGACTAAAGACGGGTACTCCACCTAGGTTAGATGCCGACTCTATCGACTATACTAAGATGAAAAAAGAATTAGGTGATAAAGAGCACTATTCATTTAGTTTCGATGAAGTAAGTACTTATGATGTAGAAAATCAAGAGAAGTGTTACCTTATATATACAAATAAGAAGACTCATCAAATCATAAGAGAAAACCTAGAAAAATCTAGTATGTATGGTGGAATAGTTAGTGGGATTGGACCAAGGTATTGTCCGAGTATCGAAGATAAGATAGTTAAATTTAAAGATAAAGAAAGACATATCTTATTCTTAGAGCCTCAAAGTATAATTGAAGGAAGCACTTACTATAAAAAATTATATTTACAAGGATTTTCTACTTCGATGCCAATAGAAATTCAAGAAGAAATGATCCATAGCCTAGAGGGATTAGAAAATGCTAAAATTCTCGAATACGCTTATGCCATCGAGTATGATGCTATCGACCCATTACAAATAAAACCATCTTTAGAATCAAAAATAATCGATGGGTTGTTTACAGCCGGACAAATAAATGGTACTTCTGGATACGAAGAAGCCGCAGGACAAGGAATAATCGCTGGAATAAATGCATCAAACAAGATTCTAGGAAGAGAACCACTAATTTTAAAACGTAATGAAGCATATATCGGAGTACTAATCGATGACTTAGTAACTAAAGGTACAATCGAACCATATAGAATGTTGACTTCGAGAGCCGAGTATCGTCTTCTCTTAAGACACGATAATGCTGACTTGCGGTTGCGTCCATATGGTTATATGGCAGGTTTAATAAGCGAAGAACAAAAATTAAGACTAGATAAGAAGAAAGAGACAATCGAAAAATTAAATGTATTCATTAGAGAAGAAACTATTAAAAGGGATTCTCTTATAGGAAAAGTCGAAAATCCAAAAACGATGAGTGTTTATGAATTTATGAAAAGACCTGAAGTATCAGAAGATTTATTATATTCTTTAGTTCCTAAGTTAAAAGACTTCGATAGAGAGACCCTAGAAGAAGTATTAATCGAGACAAAATACGAAGGATATATTAAAAAGGCATATCGAGATGCCAAAAGATTGACAAAACTAGAAGAAAAACAAATACCAAATGATATCGATTATGAAAAAGTAAATAACTTAGCAAATGAAGCAAGACAAAAACTAGAATCTATTAGACCGATATCTATCGCCCAAGCCGAACGTATAAGTGGAGTAAATCCATCTGATATAGCAGTTCTTCTAGTATACTTAAAAAAGGAATATGGGCACCATGAGTGAAGAAGAATTTAAAGCTGAAATTACCAATTTAGGTATAGAATTAACTAATGAACAACTGATGCTACTTAATAAATATGCAGATTACTTACTCGAATATAATAAACACACTAATTTAACGGCGATTAGGACAAAAGAAGAAGTCTTCTTAAAACACTTTTATGATAGTATCTTATTATTAAAATATATTTCTTTAAAAGATACTAAATTACTCGATATTGGAAGTGGTGCAGGATTCCCTGGAATACCTCTAAAGATAATGGATTCTAGTATCGATTTATACTTACTAGATTCTAATGGCAAAAAAGTTGCATTTTTAGATAAACTTAAAAGACTCTTAAAAATAGATTATACTATCATTTATGATCGAGCAGAAAACTATATAAAAAACGCACGTGAATCTTTCGATATCGTCACTTCGAGAGCTGTTGCTAGTGTGCCTATACTTTCAGAAATATCCTTACCATACGTCAAAATAGGTGGAAACTTAATCATATATAAAGGTGATATCGACGAGACTTTAGAAAACGGATTATACGCTATTTCCCTTTTAGGAGGAGATATCGAAAAAATTATAAAAACTACTTTACCAAAGGAAAATGCTAAGAGAAGTTTAATATTTATATGCAAAAAATGTCAAACGGATACGATATATCCTCGTGTATTTGATAAAATATCTAAAAAGCCCTTGCAAAAATAAATATTATAAAGTAAAATTGTATTATAAATAAGAGAATAAGTAAAGGGGCAATAAATAATGAATGAACAAATTCAAGAAATTTTTGTCGAAGATATAATTCCAAATAGATTTCAACCTAGACTTACTTTTGATGAGAAAGCTTTACAAGAATTAGCAGATTCTATAAAAGTCCATGGAGTAATCCAACCATTGGTTTTAAGAAAAGTCGGAAATAAATATGAAATTATTGCAGGAGAACGTAGATATAAAGCATCGTGTATGGCAGGATTAAAAAAAGTACCTGCTGTAGTTCGCGAGATGACCGATAACGAAAGTGCAGAAGTGGCACTCATCGAAAATGTCCAAAGAAAAAATTTATCTAGTATCGAAGAAGCACAGAGTTATAAGAATTTATTAGCAAGAGGATACACTACTCAAGAGAAACTTGCTCAAAAGCTTGGTGTATCACAATCTACTATTGCTAATAAGTTGCGTTTATTAAATTTATGTGATGAAGTACAAAACGCTCTTTTAAATGAGCAGATTAGTGAAAGACACGCAAGAAGTCTATTACAACTTACTAATCCCGATGATCAAAAGATGATGCTAAATAGAATCATAAAAGAAAGATTGACAGTTAAACAATTAGATAACGAAATAAAAAAAGTCCTAGAGGGTGCGAATAACTCACAAGGAAATGGAGGAATT
The DNA here is from genome assembly GCA_964542625.1 of uncultured Muribaculaceae bacterium. Classification (GTDB taxonomy): domain Bacteria; phylum Bacillota_I; class Bacilli_A; order RF39; family UBA660; genus RUG11867. Next base: position 7,069 of record CAZIUY010000003.1, read on the forward strand.
ACTTTGAATCAAACAGACAAACCAGTAAATAATAACGATGTAGAAAATGTAAATCAAGTTAACAAGAATATATTTGGAATCTCTATTGAGCCTCCAACCGACTTAGAAAGTAGTGCACCTAACTTAAATGTAGGAATCGATAATACTATACCACCAGTAAGTTTCAATCCATTTGGTCCAAGAGAAGTAGTAAACGAAGAACCAGCAAATACAGAATCGATAGAAACATTCGATATGTTTGGAGATGTAATCTCACCTGATACACCTACACCACCGAGGACAATTAATAATCAAGAAAATACTCAAACTACAGAAGACAAAAAAAGTATCGGTGATGAAATAACCGAAATAAGAGAAACTGCTAAGAAAGCTGAACAGGCAGGATTTAGAGTAGAAATGGAAGAATACGATTTTGAAGATGTTTATCAAATAGTCATAAAGATTAAAAAATAATCTAATTATCTTCTAGATAAATACTCGGTTCTGAACCCTTTACGAAGTAATACATCGTACTCTTACCACTACTAACATATTCTCCCGTTATGGGATTTAATGGAATACCTATGACATTTTGTGGCATCTCATACCACGAAGTGTCTTTATTTTTTAAACTTTCTTCGATAGTATCTGCCCAAATATATTTCGTAATCTTCGAGTATGAGGGTGTACTTTTATTTAAATCATTACCAGTCCAAACCATCAGTAAGGCATCTGGATTATACCCGACTATCCAATGATCAGAATCAGTAGTACCAGTTTTAATCGCATAATCGCGTGATAATCTTCCTCTAATCGAAATAGCTGTAGGACTATTATAATCTAAAAACTCTGTATTATAAGCATTAGTTAGCATCTCATTTAAAATATAAACATAATTATAATTTAAGACTAACTCATCTTTTGGTTTATAATTATATAAAATATTACCATTCATATCTTCTACACATCTAATCATATGAATATCTCTCTTATAACCACCACTTGCTAAAGTATTATATGCTCCTACAAAATCGAGCATATTTAATTCCTTAGTTCCTAAAACTAAAGAAGGAATAGCATCTAATTTTTCTTTTAAACCGACAGTCTTCATCGTATTTACTAGTGCCTCTGTTCCTAAAAAAAGATGAGTCTTGACAGCGACGACGTTATCTGAATAAGCAAGAGCCGATGCTAAAGTTATATACTGATTACCATATATATTATTATAATTTGTCGGTGTATAAGTTTGATTATTACTTAAATTGAATGTCGTTTTGGTACTACTAAACGAAGAAGCCATCGTTAGACCATTAGCAAGAGCAGTGTAATAAAGAAAAGGTTTCATCGTCGAACCGACTTGTCTTTTTGCTTGTGTTGCTCGGTTATATTGACTAAAAGCATAATTCTTTCCTCCCGTGAGTGCTAAGACGCCACCAGTACTAGGATCTACATAGATAGCTGCTACTTCGGTATCATCATCCAACATATTATTTTTAATCGCTGTTTCTAAGTTTGCTTGTATATTTAAGTCGAGAGTAGTATATATTTTTAGTCCACCTGCATCGATAAGTGAATCGGGAATATTGGCTAACGATTGTAACTCACTAATGAGGGCATCTTGATAATACATGAGAGTATCTAAGTTTTTAGTACCTCTCGAAGCAATTATTTCTATCGGTTCTTTAAAAAGATCATTCTTTTCATCTTCACTAATATAACCATTCTTGACCATCGCATCTGCCACCAATTTAGCTCTACTAATCGATTTATCATAGTTCGCTACAGGATTATAGTATTCTGGACTCTTTGGAATAGATGCTAAAATACAAGATTCTTCTAAAGTTAATTCTTTAGCACTTTTACCAAAATAATACTTTGCTGCATCTTCGATACCATAATTACCTTGTCCAAAATTAATAGTATTTAGATAACCCTCTAAAATATCATCTTTAGAATAATGAACTTCTAATTCTAAAGTTAAAAGAGCTTCTTCTATTTTTCTTTTCCATGTTCTATCGAAAGACAAGTACATATTTTTGACATACTGCTGACTGATAGTCGAAGCTCCTTCTATTAAACTCTTCGACTTAATATTATTTATTAATGCTTTGATGATTCGCAAATAATCGAATCCTTGATGTTTATAAAAGTTTTTATCTTCTATAGAAATAATAGCATTCTTCATATCATCACTAATATTATCGATACTAATCCATTCACTAGAACTAGAACCTTGATAAACTAAAGAATTATCCCTATCATAAATATAAAATTTACCATTTGTCCTAATAGATATTTTAGGAGATAAAAAAGCATATAGATAAAGACCTCCTATACTTAAAATAATTGCAATTAATATAATAAAAGATATTTTTAAACCTAGTCTCATATATTTTTTCAAAATTAATCAGCACCATTCACATTTAGTATGTTTTAGTCATTCAAAAACATACAAACAAATATTCATAACCGTGATATAATAGTTCTAATTTAAAAAAGGAAAAGTGAAGATATGAATAAATTAAGATTTACATTCGAAAGTGGACGAGAACTCATAAACGATGTAATAGTTAATTATAAGAAAAAAGAAAGGGGTATTATATTTATAGTACAGGGTGATACTTTCGAAATAAATTATCTTAATAGTTTTAAATTTATCAAATATAACGAAGATACTATATTCCAAATAACTAAACACGATAAGGTAATCACTTGCCAATATGAATTATTAAGTAATAACTTGGCGATGACTATTAAATTAATCGATTTTAAGGTAACGGAAAAGACCGATGGGTATATAATAAAATATACTTTAGAAAGTGATATCGAGAGTCCAAAAACGATTAGAATAAAATTCTTAAATTAATGTTAAAATAGTTATTGACAAGGAACATATAATATGTAATAATTTGGTACAGTTAATTGGTGAAGCGATTATAAATCATGAGAATATAATATCTTTAAGTAAGATACTATAGAAAAAAGAAAGGTGTGTTTCATATGAAAAAAATAAAGATAGATTTAGAAGAATTAGAACAGATGAATTATAACGATATTGCCTATATAATTCTAAAAGAAAATGGAAAGAAAATAAAAATAGCTGATTTATTTAAAGAAGTTAGTAATCTTCTAAACTTAGATAGTGATGCTTACCAATCTCACATCGTCGATTTCTTTGAATTATTGTCGACAGATAAGAGATTCATCATGCTCGATGATGGTTATTGGGATTTAAAAATTAAACATAATAAGGGAATGGAAAACTTTATCGACGAAGATGATGATGAAGATATAATAATCGAAGATGACGATGATAATGAAGTCGATGATGAAGATTATAACGACGATGTCAAAGATGATGATGACGACGTCGATGACGATGATTTAGCAGATTTAGTCATCGTAGATGACATCGATGAAGAAACAAATTGAGGATGAATGATTATGGAAGAAAGACTTAAAATAATTAAAGAAAAATATGATAATTTAACTTTAGAACTTTCTAAAGAAGAAGTTTTAAGTGACTTTCAAAAACTAAAAAAACTATCTAAAGAAAAAAAAGATTTAGAAGATATTGTTACTAAGTATGATGAATATGAAAAGTGCCTAAAAGAAATAGATGAATTAAATAGTATTAAGAATGATGAATTACTAGAAGAAATGATCAAAGATGAATTACAGACTTTGACGAACAAGAAGAATAGTCTCTATAAAGAACTAGAGATTATGTTAATTCCTAAAGATGAAAATGATGGTAAAAATATCATCATGGAAATAAGAGGTGCTGCTGGGGGAGATGAAGCAAATATCTTTGCCGGGGACTTATTTAGGATGTATTCTTATTATGTTCAAAGACAAGGTTGGAAACTAGATGTAATCCATGCCGTCGAAGGTTCTAGTGGTGGTTATTCACAAATAGAATGCATGATTAAAGGGGAAAACGTATATGCTAAATTAAAGTATGAAAGTGGTTCTCACAGGGTCCAAAGAATCCCGACGACGGAAACACAGGGAAGAGTCCATACATCTACCGCGACAGTACTCGTCATGCCAGAAGTCGAAGATGTATCAATCGAAATAGATGAGTCCGATATTAAAATGGACGTCTATCATAGTAGTGGTGCTGGAGGACAATCAGTTAATACAGCTAATTCTGCAGTAAGACTTACGCATATTCCAACAGGTATAGTTGTCACGTGTCAAACAGAAAGAAGTCAATTACAAAATAGAGAACAAGCATTGCGATTATTAAAAATTAAAATCAACGACGAACAACAAAGGATGCAAGAACAAAGCTTAGGTCAAGAACGAAAGAGTAAAATAGGTACAGGCGATAGATCGGAAAAGATTAGAACATACAATTATCCACAAAATAGAGTCACTGACCACCGAATAAACTTTTCTATAATGGATTTAGAAAAAGTCATGAATGGCTATTTAGACCCTATCATAGAAGCTCTCATAACGGAAGACCAAAGATTAAAATTAGAAGGGCAAAGAGATGTCTAATAAGATAATGGATGTCGATATTAAGGAACTTAAAAAAAAGTATAAAAGTGACCTAGAATTATCTAATATCATCAAGAAAATAGAAGAAGAAGACTATCCTGTACAATATGCTATCGGTTATGTCCCTTTTTTAAATGTCAAAATAAATACTGACGAACGAGCACTAATACCTAGATTCTCAACAGAACTCTTAGTTCAAAAATTAATCACTTATATAAATAAGTATAAATTAGATAATTCTAGTATAATCGATATATGTTCAGGTAGTGGTTGTATTGGCATAGCCCTTAAAAAAGAATTTCCTAATAGTAATGTAACTTTAGTCGAAAAAAGTTCCTTAGCACTTAGTCTTTCAAAAGAAAATGCTTTATTAAATGAAACTCGCGTACACTTCATAGAAAGTGATATCTTGACTAGTGAAGTAAAAGGTAAATATTCAATTATCGTTGCTAATCCACCATATGTTAGATTAGATGAAGAAGTATCTAATAATACTAAATATGAGCCATATATGGCTCTTTACCCTGGAGAAGATGAATTATTATTTTATAAAGCCATACTAAAATATAGTTATAAACATCATAAAGATAATTTTATCATAGCATTAGAAATAGGTGCAAAACAAGGAAAAAGAATCATATACTTAGCTAAAAAGTATTTCCCATCATCAAAAATTTTATTAGAAAAAGACTATGATAATTATGATCGATTTATATTTATTTTAAATGTTAGTGAATAAAATAATCTAAATAACACCATTACTTATTTGAAAGGTGTTGTGAAGCAATTGAAAAAATTAATATTACTCATAGTATTTGCTATAATTATATCGACACTTTCTAAAACTAACGAATATATCGAAATACCTTCCTCGTCTATTAGAATGAGGGTTATAGCAAATTCAAATAGTGAAGAAGACCAAGCAAAAAAGACGATAGTAAAATCTATTTTAGAAGAAAAGCTTTATGAAATTCTAGAAGACTCTCACTCGTTAGAAGAACTAGATGAAAAAATAACAGATAATAAGACAGAAATAGATGATTATCTAACTAAAGAAATAGAATTAAAAAAACTAAATGTTACTTTTCAATCTAATTATGGAGAAAATTATTTTCCTGAAAAAGAATTTAAGGGAATCGTTTATAAGGCAGGAAACTATAAGTCATATGTCGTATCATTAGATAGTGGTAAAGGTGATAATTGGTGGTGTGTCTTATATCCTCCTTTATGTTTAATAGATGAAAATACTACTGATTATGAATATCATTATTTAATAAAAGATGCTATTTCTAAATATAATTAATAGGTGGATATATTTTGAAATTGCTCTTTATTTTTTTAATTGCGGTATCTTTAAGTATGGATGCTTTTAGTTTAGCTTTATCATTTGGGACATTACCGATACCTAGATACAAAAAAATTCATATAAGTATAACTGTCGGTGTCTTCCACTTTTTTATGCCCATTTTGGGTGCTATGTTTGGTTCGTGGTTCATTACGAAACTCTGTATTAATCCAAATTTACTAGAGTGTATTATTTTCTTTTATATTGCTATCATGATGTATAAAGATTATAAATTACCCGAGGAAGAAAATATGGATATATCTTTTAATGGTATTTTAATTTTTGCTCTAGGAGTTAGCTTAGATAGTTTTGGAATCGGTTTTGCTCTAAACTACGATATCATCGATAGACTAATATGTTCTATTATTTTTTCTTTAATAAGTGGAATCAATACATTTATAGGACTATATATGGGTAGTAAACTAAATAGTCTAATTGGTAAATATTCTATTTTCTTAGGTGCAATTATCATGTTCTTTCTTGCATTCATAAATTTTTGGCATTTTTTATTTTAAATGTTGACTTTGGATGAGTTATAGAATATAGTTTAATTAGTGAGGGAATATGAAAAAAATAATAATTAATGGGGGACGTAAGTTAACTGGTGAAATAAATATAAGTGGTTCTAAAAACAGTGTAGTTGCTTTGATTCCTGCGGCTATTCTTACCGATGAGAAAGTAGAAATTCTAAATACACCAGTCTTAAGTGATACAGAAAACTTAAATAAAATAATAACTATTTTGGGTGGTAAGATAGAGTTCGGTAATGGTCGTTTAAGAATAGATGGCAAAAATGTCGTCAGTAATGTAATAAGTGAAGAGCTTTCTTTAAAGCTGCGGGCATCTTACTATTTTATGGGAGTCTTATTAGCAAGATTTCATCATGCTGAAATATACTTTCCAGGAGGTTGTAAGATAGGTGCAAGACCAATTGACCTACACTTGATGGCTTTTGAAAAAATGGGAGTAAATATCAAAAGAGAGAAAGATAAATATACTCTCGATACGACAGATTTACATGGAGCCAATATTTATTTAAAATTTCCTAGTGTAGGAGCAACAGTAAATATTATTTTAGCTGCTTCTTTAGCAAATGGTACGACGATTATCGAAAATGCGGCAATGGAGCCAGAAATCATAAACTTAGTTTCCCTACTAAATAATATGGGAGCAAAGATACGTGGTGTTGGTACTAAGACTATTACTATCGAGGGTGTTAAAAAACTACATGGTGCTAGAGTAGAAGTAATTCCCGATAGGATAGAAGCAGGAACTTATATGATAATAGGAGCCATGGTTGGAGAAAATTTAAAAGTATCTAATATTATTCCTGAGCATATAGAATCACTCATTTCTAAGTTGAAAGATATGCAAGTAAATCTCAGTATCGGTGAAAATTATATTACTTTAAATAAAACTCGTCCTTTAAAACCAGTAGATATTACGACGACAGTATATCCAGGATTTCCAACTGATTTGGGTCAACCAATGTCAGTACTATTAACTCAGGCAGACGGGATTTCTTACTTTAAAGAAACTATATATGAAAGTAGAAATGGTCATTATCCTGAATTAATCAAGATGGGTGCTAATATCGAAGAAACCGATGCAAATATCAAAATTTGTGGGGAGTCTATCTTGCATGGTAGTGATGTAAAAGCAACAGACTTAAGAGCAGGTGCAGCCCTCATCATCGCTGGATTAGAAGCAACAGGAACGACTAAAATATCTAATATCGAGTATATTTTAAGAGGATATGAAGATATCGTCAATAAACTTACATCCGTCGGGGCAGATATTAAAATAATAGAAGAATAACCTAAAGAATAATTTTGAATGAAATAATTTAACAAAAAAAGGGAAAAGATGCTGATAACTTTTTCCTTTTTATGTTCAAAAAATAAGG
>CAZIUY010000004.1:0-14670 GCA_964542625.1 uncultured Muribaculaceae bacterium
GCGACGAAGATATTTGCCTCTTTTGTCTTAGTATTCTCTGCCTTGATAAATCCCCTTTCATCGACTTCTAAAAAGTCTTTTACAAGATAACTATTAGGAATAGTACCAATACTTAAGAATACACCATCTACTTTTAAGTCTTCTTCTTTGCCATCGTGATTTAATGTAATACTTTCTAATGCATCACTTCCAACTAGTTTAGTTAAGTAAGCATTTAAAATAAATTGGACATTTTCTTTAGATTCTAATTTTTCGATATCGACTTGATCGGCACGTAAAACACTTTGTCTATGTATAAGATATACTTTTTTAGCAATATTAGATAACATCAAAGCATTACCTATAGCACTCTTCGACCCCCCTACCACAGCGACTACTTTATCTTTATAAAATGCTCCATCACAAGAGACACAAAAGTGTACTCCCCGACCGATAAAATTCTCTTCATTAGGTAGTCCTAATGTTCTATTTTTAGCACCAGTTGCAATAATCAAAGTCTTACACTCATATGTATTTCTTTCTGTTGTAACTTTGATTATTTTGCCTGGAGTAATACTCTTAGCTTCTTCGAGTTCTATCTCGACGGATAAATTGTTAAGAGCCGCAAACATATTATCCGCAAGGGTACTTCCCATAATAGATGTAAATCCTGGATAATTTTCGATGATAGGTGCGGAAGACATTTGTCCTCCGATAGTTTCACTTTCTAATATGAGTATGTGTTTATTTGCTCTTAATAAGTAAAGCCCAGCACTCATACCAGCTGGGCCACACCCGATGATTATAGAATCATACATATTAACGATAATCCTCTTCTATAAATTTTTTAATATTAGAAAGATTAGCAATATTAGAACATTTACCATCCTTTATGACGACTAAAGTAGGTGCTTGTTTGACATCAAATTTCTTAGTAATATCGACATTATCTTCAGCATCGATATACTTATAAGTAATCTTCTTCTTATCTAAGAGTGTCTTAGCCATCTTACAATTAGGACAAGTCTTCGTTCCAAAGAGCATTATCTCGTCTTCTAGTTTTTCTTCATGATTAGAACAACCACAATTCATATCGTATGTCTTTCTATCTTTAAATTCTTGTGCTTTACCATCATTCCAGTTTTGAAGTGGACGATAATACCCTGTAATTCTACTATATATCTCTGTTGTTTCACCACACTTAGGACATTTTGCTACTTCACCTGTTATATAACCATGATTTTTACATACAGAGTATGTTGGTGAAATCGTATAATATGGTAAGCGATAATTTTCAGCAATCTTTCTAACTAAATTGGCTGCAGATTTCCAGTCAGTCAATCGTTCTCCTAAGAAGGCATGGAATACTGTACCAGAAGTATATAGAGTCTGCAATTCATCTTGAATATCCAAAGCTTCAAATATATCATCAGTAAATCCTACTGGTAAGTGTGAGCTATTCGTATAGTATGGTGTATCCCCTTCTTTAGCTGCAGTTATAATATTTGGATATAACTCTTTATCCTTTTTAGCAAATCTATAAGTAGTTGATTCTGCAGGTGTTGCTTCGAGATTATATAAGTCTCCATATTCTTCTTGATAATCAGATAATTTTTCTCTCATGAAAGTAAGTACTTCTTTAGTAAACTTTTGAGCACTTTTGTCAGTCAAGTCTTTCTTTATCCAAGATGCATTTAAGCAAGCTTCATTCATACCGACTAATCCAATAGTAGAGAAATGATTATTGAATGTACCAAGATAGGCTTTAGTATAAGGATATAGTCCTTCGTCTAATAATTTAGCTAAGACATTTCTTTTAACTTTAAGAGAACGTGCAGCAATATTCATGAGTTTTTCTAAGCGTTCATAGAACTCTTTTTCATTTTTAGATAGATATGCTATTCTCGGCATATTGATAGTTACGACACCTATAGAACCAGTAGACTCACCACTTCCAAAGTAGCCACCAGACTTTTTACGAAGCTCACGAAGATCTAGACGTAAACGGCAACACATACTACGAACATCAGATGGTTCCATATCACTATTTATATAATTTGAGAAGTATGGGATGCCATATTTAGCAGTCATTTCGAATAGTAACTTGTTATTCTCTGTTTCAGACCAATCGAAGTCTTTCGTTATCGAATATGTTGGAATTGGATATTGGAAACCACGTCCATTAGCATCTCCCTCAATCATGACTTCGATGAATGCCTTATTTATCATATCCATTTCTTTTTGGCAATCTTTATATTTAAAGTCCATCTCCTTGCCACCGACGATAGCATTTAATTCTGCTAAATCATTTGGTACGACCCAATCTAAAGTTATATTAGTAAATGGTGCTTGTGTACCCCAACGGCTAGGAGTATTGACGCCATATATAAATGATTGGATACACTGTTTAGTCTGTTTATAAGTAAGATTATCTATCTTGACAAATGGTGCTAGATAAGTATCGAATGATGAGAAAGCTTGTGCTCCTGCCCATTCATTTTGCAAAATACCTAAGAAATTTACCATTTGATTACATAGTGTAGAAAGGTGTTTAGCTGGAGATGATGTAATCTTTCCTGGAACTTTACCGAGACCCTCTTGAATTAATTGTTTTAGACTCCAACCTGCACAATATCCAGTAAGCATAGATAAGTCATGTAAGTGGATGTCACAATTACGATGAGCATCAGCTATTTCTTCATCGTATACTTCACTTAACCAGTAATTAGCTGTTATAGCCCCAGAGTTACTTAAGATTAAGCCTCCAATCGAGTATGTCACGGTCGAATTTTCTTTGACACGCCAGTCTGTGACATTTACATAACTATTTACTAATTCTTTATAATCTAGCATCGTCGATTTGACATTACGCATCTTCGTATGCAAACTACGATATAAAATATAGGCTTTAGCAACTTCGGCATAGTCAGCTTTGATTAGGACAGTCTCGACACTATCTTGAATATCTTCGACATCGATGATGTTATCTTTAATTTTACTCTGAAAGTCTGCGGTGGTCTTGAGGGCTAGGAAATCTAAGACATCATCATCGCATTTGATATCTTTAGCATCGAATGCCTTTCCCATAGCATTTTTAATTTTTTCAATGTCGAAGGGAACTATTTTTCCTTCTCTTTTTCTTACTTTGTACATAATTAACTTCCTTTCTTTTATACAAATTATCTAATGAAAACGTTTGGATGATCTAAACTTAAAGTATTCTGAAATACATCTAGTTCTGCCATAGTGAAACTCGTAAAATTCTTATTCAAGCAAGTATCACTACTCTTATAGTTCTGTAAATAGTATTTAGACTGAGGTTTAAGGTAATTTACGATATTCATGAGTCCCTTTAGATTATGAATCTCTTTTACTATCGTCGTCCTAAATTCATAAGGTATATGGGAGTTTTCCAATATTTCGATACTATCCTTGATATCATCTATTTTTACCTTGTCTACCCCAGCTGCACTTTGATAACTAGTAAAATCATTCTTGATATCCATTGCAACATAATCTAAAAGATCTTTCTTTAGTAAGTTTTCTAAAACTTTAGGATTAGTGCCATTCGTATCTAATTTGACTTTATATCCTAAAGAGCGAATACTCGAGATAAATTCTTCTAAATCACTCTGTAGTGTTGGCTCACCACCCGTAATGACGACGCCATCTAGTAGATTCTTTCGTTTTTCTAGATATTCCATGATATCACTCATTCTTAAAACGGAATCCCCTACTCCATTTAAAAGTGAACTATTATGACAATATGGACAACGATAGTTACACCCTTGTGTAAATATTAGGCACGCGGTCAGGCCAGGAAAATCTAATAATGTAACTTTTTGCAGTCCACCTATCCTCATAAATGCTATCCTTTCTAGATGTTTTACAAAAACATAAGGTTTTATCTTAACGTTTTGTGTCTTAAGTATAACACTAAAATTATTAATTTTTTGTTGCATTTGCAACAAAAACAAAAATATTTTTTTACATGATTTACAAAAGCCCTTTCTATGCGATAAAAAAGAAGAAGAATTTTTATAAATTATTTTTCTCCTTCTTCGAGCATTTTAACTATACTAATTCCATACCCCTTAGAAGGGTTAGATATGACGACATGAGTTACTGCCCCGATTATTTTATTATTCTGAATGATTGGACTACCACTCATTCCTTGAACTATACCTCCAGAACTAGATAGAAGTCTTTCGTCTGTTACGGTAAAATAAATATTTTTAATATTACTATCTAAGTCTACTTTCGTAATCTTTATATCGTAATATTCTTCTATCATATCATCTAAGACAGTAATAATCTTAGCATCCCCTATTTCTACTTCATCGAGTGTTGCCACTTCGATGGGCTCCTTCTTTGGTAAATTAGCCGTAAAGTTTCCATAAATACCTAGAGGTGTATTCTTATTGATTACTCCATATGTATCATTAGAATAGAAAAGTGCATTCTTACCACCTGGTACTCCAGAAGTACTTCTATCTATCGAAGTAATAGAACTCTTAAATATCGAACCAGTTCTTACTTCGATGGTAGAATTAGTATTTACCTCGACGATGCTATGTCCTAGAGCACCAAATATTTTTGTTTCTGGGTCAATATAGGTAAGTGTTCCAATACCAGTTATTTCGTCTTTGACATAAAGGCCTGTCTTATATGTTTCATCTTCTTTAATGAGTTCTAAATAAATCGTATATTCCTTACCGTTCCGTAAGACGGTAAGTTTTTGAGTAGGTCGAGAAATATTTTCTTCGAAGACTTTTACCATCTCATCGATAGTATTTACTCGATTATCATCGACCGATATTATTCTGTCCCCTACTTTGATGATAGGTGTTCCTTTATTAAAGAATCCATTTACTTTATAGAACCCGACGACTAATATACCATTTGATTTAACATCTATTCCTAAAGAAGTTCCCCCAGGAATGATATAATCGGAATATCCGAGAACTTGTATGGGAAAAAGTACCAGTATAAATATCAACATAATTTTTTTAAATTTCATACTATCACTTCCAATAATAGTATGCCCATAATATTTAAAAAAAGTATGTAAAAATGTGGTAAAAGTGTTATTCTACTGGTGTATCGAAGTCTTCTAGAGTTCCACTTTCACTTAAGACTTTATTAACTTTTTCAGTGGCAGCAGTTAGTTTATCCCCGCATGATTTAGCAAGATTCATCCCTTCAGTAAAGAGATTGATAGCATCTTCCAAAGGACAAGTTCCTGCTTCTAGAGTCTTAACTATTCCTTCTAGCTTTTGCATACCCTCTTCAAAAGTTATTTCACTTTTATTTTTTTCTTCTTCTTTCATCTTAATTCTCCTTAATATTTTCTACTTTGACATCGATATTCCCTTTATGAAGTCTAATATTTAGATTATCACCCTTAGTAACATGATCGATACTATTTATGATAGTACCACTCTTAGTTACTACTGAATATCCTTTTTTTAATACATTTAAGGGACTAAGTAAATCTAATTTACTAAGTAGTAATGTATAATTATTATTCGTCTTATCTTGATACGTATGTATACTAGATATTAATTTTTCTTCTAAGAGTCTTATCTTTTCTCTATCTTTATCATAAAAAGAAAGAGGATTACGCATGACATATGAGCCTGTCATAGTAATAAGATGAGATCTAGCATTATTTATTTTATTGTTAGTATAATCGATAAGTTTATCGATTAAACCAGATAGCTTTTGTTCTTTTACTTCATATATGGCTAGAGGATTTTTGAGAACATAAGCACCCTCTAGAGAATCTAGTTTCTTTTCATAAATCTTAATCGTATTATTTATTTTTGAGGTCAAGCGAACTTTATAATTTTCTAATAATTTAAAGACATCGGACATATTAGGAACGGCTAACTCTGCGGCTCCTGTCGGAGTTGGAGCTCGTAAGTCAGAAACGAAGTCGGCGATGGTAAAATCGACTTCATGTCCGACAGCACTGATGATAGGTACTTTCGAGTTATAAATAGCACGAGCAACGCATTCTTCATTGAAAGCCCATAAGTCTTCGATTGATCCTCCACCTCTTCCCACTATTAAGACATCTATATCGTAGGTATTAGCTACTTCGATTTGTTTAACTATACTATATTTAGCATTCTCACCTTGAACAAGAGCTGGAAATAAGATAGTTTTGGTAATTGGGAAACGTCTTTTGATAGTACTTAAGATATCTCTAATAGCGGCCCCTGTCGGAGCAGTTATGATACCTACTGTCTTTGGATATTTAGGGATTGGCTTCTTGTGCTCACTCTTGAATAACCCTTCAGCATCGAGTGCTTTTTTTAATTTCTCATAAGCGATATATAATTCTCCTATACCATCTGGTTGCATAAGTGATATGACTATCTGATATTTTCCAGATCCCTCATAGACTGTAACTTTACCTGTTACAAAGACTTTCATACCATCTTTAGGAGTAAACGAAAGGGTACTAGCATCCCTTTGGAACATTATTGCACTTATGACGCTCGTTTCATCTTTCAAACTAAAATAGAGGTGTCCTCTAGAATGTAATTTAAAGTTCGAAATCTCTCCCTTTAAATAGACGCATCCAAGATTAGCATCGACTTCGAACTTCCTTTTTAAATAATTATTTAAAGCACTAACAGTTATATAATTTGCCATTACTCATGCTCCTTAACATAATTATCGAGACTTGCATTTATCATCTTTCTAACTGAATCATCAGAATATTTTTTAGCAAGTTCGATGGCTTCATTGATGATGACTATTCGTGGTGTATCAGTATACATTAGCTCATAAAAAGCCATCCTTAAGATACTTGCTCCCATCTTGTCGATTCTCTTGATACTCCAATTGGTTAAATAATTATCCGCGATGGTATCTATTTCATCAATATGATTCTCTACTCCATAGACGATTTCTCTAACGAATCTGTTTTCTATTTCGATATTTTCTCTTATGATAGAGTCGATATAATAAGGAATATTATTCGATTCATATATATCTATTTGATAAAGGATTATCACTATTATTTCTCTTAGTTCACTTCTTGTTTTATGCATAAGTGCTTGCCACCTCTAATCATTTATGATTTAATTTATTTGATAGAAACTATTTTTACTTCATATGAGCCATTAGGACTTTCGACACTTACAATGTCCCCTACTTTTTTACCGATGACAGCAGATCCAATAGGAGACTCATTAGAAATACGATTCTCGAAAGGATTTGCTTCTAAGGAACCAACTATCTTATATTCCTCTTCTTCATCGTCATCGACATAATTAATCGTAATAGTAGAACCAACTCCAACGACGTCTTCTAGAGCACCTTCGATAATCTTAGCATGATCTATCATATATTCTAACTCTTTAATACGTGCTTCACACTCGGCTTGATCACTTCTAGCTGCATCATAATCAGCATTTTCAGATAAATCTCCCTGTGCTCTTGCATCTTTGATTGCTTCTATTATTTGAGGACGCTTAACTGTCTTAAGCTCATTTAACTCCTCTTCTATCTTTAAAAAACCTTCCGCTGTCAATAGACATTCTTCTTTTTTAGGCATTTAAAATCACTCTTTCTTTTTTAAATTTTTAATAAAAAAATTAACTATACTCTCGTAAGTCCATATAATAATACTAAATTTAATCGAAAATGTCAAATGTTTTTATACGCATCATACTATATTTTTCACATATGATATTAGGTACCGTAATCGAGACGATGTCTTTAGGATGATTACAGTATTCTATCTCGTTACCTTCGATATCAGTAATATTAGTTATCTTAAACTCGATAGTCTTCATGGTTGGACCAAAGACTTGGACAATATCACCCTTTTTAAAGTAGTTCCTAACCTCTAAGGTGATGGTATCATTTTCATAAGATTTTACTAATCCTAAGAAATCTTGGTTCGATACTTCCATGTTATTATCTAACCAGTATTGATCACACTCTCCTGTAGCATTATTATAAAATTGAGGGACTGACTCTCTATTAGCCACTCTATTTATGATATTCTCCCCATAAGTAATATATTCTTTTGTCAAGTTATGGTTCATAATTTTATCTATAATATGACGATAGATAGATATGACTGTGGCAATATAGTATATAGAACGCATCCTACCTTCTATTTTAAAAGAATTAACTCCTATATTTATCATACTTTCGATATTACTTACCATATTTAAGTCTTTAGACATCATAGAAAACTCGTGGGTATTATTAGTATTAAAAGTCCAACGGCATACTTGAGCACATCCTCCACGGTTAGAATCTCTATTAGTAGTATAATTAGATAACACACACCGACCACTAAAGGAAGTACACATAGCCCCTTGAATAAAGCACTCTAACTCCATATTCGTCTCTTTCTTGATGCGTATTATATCATCTTTACTTGCTTCTCTTGCCATGACTATCCTCTTTACTCCGAGCTCACGATAAAACATAGCGGCTCGTGAGTTTAGAGTGCTTGCTTGTGTACTTAAATGGACTTCTAGATCGATATTATTTTCTTTTAAGACTTCTATGACGACTGGATCACTTATGATGATGGCGTCTACTTTAATTTTAGATAAAAATTCTAAATATTCTCTTAAAAGAAGTAAATCTTGATTATGAAAGACAATATTGACTGTAACATATACTCTTTTACCGTATAGGTGAGCATATTTAGTACATTCTGCGATTTCTTCATTAGTAAAGTTCGTCGCATTTGCTCTTAAACCAAAATTTAATCCACCTAAATAGACTGCATCTGCCCCATACAAAAAAGCAAAAAACAATCTCTCTTTATCCCCAGCAGGGCTAAGTAATTCTATCATTTTAAGTCCCCTATTCTATAGACAGTACTCTTATATAAAAAACCACTAGAAGTGTTTTCTATCTTTCTACCATTTAGAACATCTAGTAATACTTCATCATCGACATAACTACCATTAAACAAATAGAACTTTATTTTATTATCATCTAACTCTTTAAGATAAGGACGTATATCCAAAAGTTCTTTAATGAATACTCCCGTACCAAAGTTATTCTCTCTTAAGAAAAACTTGTTATTAGGTAGTGATATTTCCAAGTTATCTTGAATAGCCATATTGAAATGCTTAAAATAATTAGTAACGAGGCTTCGCCGAGAATACATGACTAGAGGGTAACCAAAAGAATAAATGACTAATGGTTTATTAGATTGTGATAAAATATCCTTAATCTCTTCTAGTGTTATATCTGTCGATGTAACGATGCTACAGAAATATTTAAGCCAAAAGTTAATCGTCTTATAGTTATTATTTAAATGGTTCTGAAAGTTTATGAGTTCTAATTTAGTAGTCTTTAGTGCATAATATAAGCCAGTATCTTCGATAAATAATCCTTTGATATTAGATGGTAGGACATAACTTAAAAATTTATCGATATCTTCATCCGTCAAGATTCTATTTACCAATAGATAAATATTACCTGTTAGATTTTCTATTTCTTCTAAGGTAAATGTATTATAACCAACAGAATAATCCATTAGAGGTAAAAGAAAGTTAGTAATACCTAACTTTTGAAGTTTCTCTATTTTACTAATAGAATCGACTTGTACTAAAATTTTATCTTTCATCTTTATTCCTATAACTTACACTGAGTCCATCGCCAATATCATAAAACTTAGTAGTAAACTCTTTATTAGAACGCAAGAAATCTATATAATTTTCTATTTTCGTAACTAAGCTCTTTAGATTCTTAGACATATCATCTTTCTTATTTCCTACTAGCCCATGAAAGTTTATATTATCACTTATGATGACGCCATTTGGACTTAGATAATGACTAAACTTCTCGAAGAATTTTATATACTGTCCTTTAGCGGCATCGATAAATATTAAATCATAAGTTCTACCGATTAAATTGACATCTAATGCATCTTGAAATACTACTTCTATTTGACGCTCTAAACCACACTTTTTGATGTTCTTTAGGGCTTCTAAATAGTTTTTCTCGTCTCTTTCGATCGTCGTTAGTTCGATATTCTCCCCGGCCGTTACCATGAGGATACCACTATAACCGATGGCTGTGCCGATTTCTAAAATCGACTTGACGTTATCTTTATTTAGTTTTATATAATTTCTTATTAATTTTATAGAATCTTTTTCGATGATAGGTACATTATGTTCTTTAGCATATTGTTCCATCTCTAAAATAGTTTCTTCCATAATCGATCACCAACACGAAGATTATATCATAAAGTCATGATTAAATCAATTTTTGCTCTCGATCCTAGTACTCATACCATAGTCCTTCACTTTTTAATTTACTTACCACTTTTGAATGTTCTTCACTAGTCTTACTGAAATATGTATTACCATTGATATCAGCGACAAAATATAAGTAATCATGACTAACTGGATTGAGAACGGCATCTAATGAAGTAAGAGAAAAGCTGGCGATAGGTCCAACGGGCAAACCCTTAACACAGGAACCTCTCGTATTATAACCATTACAAGAATTTAAGTCACTCCACGTAAGGTCACTAGAAAAATCTTTACCGACAGCATAATATGTCGTCACATCACTACCGAGAGTCATTCCCTTATCTAAACGGTTATAGAATACTCCTGCGACTCCCTTTCTATCAGTACTTCTTGCTCCCTCTAATTCGACAATACTAGATAAAGTCATTATCTCATGAATAGATAACTTACTTTCATCGATTAGAGCCGTATAACTTAATAATTTACTGTTCGTTTGATCGAGCATCCTCTCGATAATTTCTTCTAGAGTCGCATCACTTAAAAACTCATATGTATCTGGAAATAAATACCCTTCTAAAGGATGATATATTTCTTCATTTAAAATATCTTCTGTTAAAAAATCATATTTATCGATTAGTACTTTTAAATATTCAACATCATCTAGTTTAGCCATGACTTCTTCGTCTGTATATGGGAAGTGTTCGCTAATTACACTAGCATAATTGGTAAGTCTCTTACCCTCGATGAATGTCACCCAAACAGTATCTAAAGTAACACGCCCATCGATAATAGATTCATATATCTCTTTAGCACTCATACTTTTATTTAAGATATATGTACCAGCCTGGGGTATCCCAGGATTTAGTTTAGTATATACTTTCATAGTAAGTGTATTTTTAATTAAACCATTACTCTTTAAGTTATCGATGATAGTATTGAGTGTTTCACCACTACTTATTTGAAAAGTAATATTCTCTTCGGAATCTTCATCGACTGGATTTAAACTATATATATAAAATCCATAACTTATAAGAGCGATAACTAGACAAACGAGAAGACTAATGATAAGAATGATAATGCACTTCTTCTTCATAATTAATTCTCTTTATCATTAGTTTCATTTATCTGTTCTTTTAAGACTTGTTTTTGAGCACTTGCTAAGACAGATTCGATCATGTCCCATTCTTCATCAGTCGTAACTGGACTTAATTCTTGACTTTCACCCTTAGGATCATAAATACTAGCATAAGTTCTAATATTACCATTTTCATCTATCGTATGATCTGTATAGACGATATAAGACTTATTATATTCATCCGAATCGATAGTAAGGACGACCTCACACTCTAATTGTTCTCCTAATTCATTAGTTAATGTAAATACATTTTTATTTTCTTCCTGCATTTTATTTATTTCCTTTCATTCTTATATAAGTATTTAGTATGATGGATGCGGCGACGGCATCGATATATTCTTTACGCTCAGTTCTTCGCATATCGGCATCGAGTAAGTATTTTTCTGCTTCAACAGTCGATAATCGTTCGTCTACTAGGATAACTTTAACATCGAAGTTATCTTCTAAAAATTTTTTAAAGTTCATACTACGGTCACTTGCAAAGCCTAGAGAATTATCCATATTTTTCGGTAATCCAAGAGCAATTTCTTCGATACCATATTCTTTAATTAAGTTACTAAGTGGTATTACTAAATCGTCATATGTCTTAAATTTTAAAGTCTTCAGGGGGTTAGAAATCAAACCTAATTTGTCTGTTATTGCAACACCAAGTGTCTTAGTACCTAAATCTAATCCTAAGTATCTCATCGAATATAATTTTTTAGTAGAGTTTCGATAATTTTAGCTCTATCTAAACTCGTAATTTTCTTTCTAGAGTCTTTATAACTAGAAATATACCCAGGATCACCACTAACTAGATAACCTACTAATTGGTTAATAGGATTATATCCTCTTTCCTCTAATGCATCATATATTTCTTTTAATGTTTTTTCTACTAAAGTAGTTTCTAATTCTTCGACATTAAATAATCTAGTTTCATACATACATACTTCACCTCAATTTTCATTATTGTAGCAAATGTTTTCTTTTTACACAAGTATTAGTTATTATTGCTTTCGACTTTCACGAGTACCTCACGAGGTTTCGATCCATTTTGTGGTCCTACTATTCCTCTTTCTTCGAGTAAATCGACGATGCGGGCAGCACGATTATATCCGACTTTGAATCTCCTTTGGAGAAGACTTGCACTTATCTTTCCTGTCTGTACGGCAAATTCCACGACTTGATCATATAGAGGGTCATCGTATTCTTCTGATTCTTCACTATTCCCTACTAGATGGGATTCTTCTACTTCATCATAAGAAGTATCATAGGATGCGGCTTGCTCAGAGCAAACGTATTTTATCAGTCTATCGATTTCTTCATCAGAAATAAAGTTACCTTGAATACGTTCTGTCGTCGTTGCTCCCATCGGATAATAGAGCATATCACCTTTTCCTAAGAGTTTTTCTGCACCACCTTGATCGAGGATAGTACGAGAATCAATTTGACTCGCAACGGCGAAAGATATACGAGAAGGAATATTGGCTTTAACTACTCCCGTAATGACATCTGTAGATGGTCTTTGTGTCGCGACGATTAGGTGTATTCCTGCGGCACGAGCCATCTGAGTAATTCTCATGATAGATTCTTCTACTTCTTTAGAAGCGACGACCATCAAGTCTGCTAACTCATCGATGATTACTACTAAATAATACATTTTCTTTTCAACATCGGATCCATTACGTCTGTTTTCTTCTTCGACGTATTCATTATATCCTTGAATATTCTTGACTTTCTTTTCTTCAAATTTGATATATCTTTCTTCCATCATGGATACTACTCTCTGCAGGGCTGCACTAGCTTTTTTAGGATTAGTGACTACTGGCCAAAGTAAGTGTGGTATACCATTATAGTTAGAAAGTTCTACTTTTTTAGGGTCTACTAAGACGAGTTTTACTTCGTCAGGTCTCTTTAACATGAGGATAGTTGCAATGAATGAATTGATACATACTGATTTACCTGAGCCAGTTGAACCTGCGACTAAGAGGTGTGGCATCTTAGAAATATCAGCCCATTTAATACGTCCCATGATATCTTTACCGAGAGCAACAGGTATCTTGGCACTCATCGATTCTTTAGTCGGTCTCGATAATACTTCTCTAATTGGTACAGGTATAATTTTATTATTAGGTATCTCGACTCCGACAGTCGACTTACCAGGAATAGGTGCTTCGATACGAACAGTCTTTGCGGCTAAAGCAAGTGCAATTTCTTTATTGATGCTCGTGATACGACTTACCTTTGTTCCCGACTTAATCTCTACTTCGAACTGTGTGACAGCAGGTCCTTCGTGTATTTCCACTACCCGACCGATAATTTGAAAGTCGGCTAGAACTCTTTCTAGGGCAGCCTTATTAGATTGTAAAAACTCTGTCGAATTTACTTTACCATGATCACTTTTTGGTTTATCTAAAATATCTAAGGATGGTAAGCAATAGTTTTTATTTTCTACTTTTGCTTCTGTATCTCTAGTAACAGTATCTTTCATATTCATTTCTATTTGTTCTTCTTGATGTTCTTTATTATTCAATAATTCCCCCATATTAGAATATACTTTGACATTTTCTAAAGATTCTGTACATATAGTATCATCGATAGAATCGTCTTTTTCTTTATTAAATATAGTTTTCTTATGTGACTCTTTAGGAGTATCAACTTCACCTTCATCTTCATCACTACTAGGAATACTCATACTCTTAAATACTTTCTTAAACCAATCGATGATATCACTCATGTTCCAATCGAATAATAAGATGAGTCCTAATACGGCAATGACGAGTAAGACTATCTTAGCCCCTTCAAAAGCAAAACATTTAGTTAAGATAACTGTAAATATTCCTCCGATTATACCTCCACCAAAAGATGCAGTATAATTCAATATACCAGCATCCATAAATGTATCGATAGTCGCTTCGATAATGGCTTTTCCACTCAAGTCATTTGCTAGAGCATATTCCATATGTGAATATACGAGTACTGCTAAGATAATCATGTATGTTCCAATTAAACGTATCGTAAAATAGTTAGGACTCTTCCTCTTAATTAACATATATAAACCTATGATAGCACACGCTAAAAGGGCAACGACATACCATGTACCCATCAAGAATATCGAAAACCCTTTGATGATACTTCCAACAGGACCGAATGAACCAAAACCCATAATCGAGATGAGGATTAAAAGTACTCCCCAAAGTTCCGCTGCATAGGATTCATTTTTCTTAGTTGCTGACTTACTAGTCTTTTTCTTTGCCATAATTCTCACCGTAATAATTATATAATATTAAGATTTTTTAGTAAAGATTTTTTCGACAAAACTATTGCTTG
>CAZIUY010000005.1:0-4477 GCA_964542625.1 uncultured Muribaculaceae bacterium
ACGAATTACAAAGTGTCATGGATGACTACAACAGCATCATCAAGTCGAGAGTAGATGATATTCAAATTAGAACTGCTAGAGAGCAGATGATGAATGAATCGAGAAATGCATCACGTCCAAATAGAAATAATAATAATGGCGGAAATAATCAACATTAAAAGGGAAAAGAGGAATAAAAAATGGATGGTAGATATTTAATACCGGCTAACTCTAAAAAGTCGGAACTGATACTAGGTATGTTTACTCCCGTAGACTTAATCTTGTTCTTGTCGGGAGTAGGTCTTACGGTAATACTGATGATGGTCGTTAGGTCTTCTAATATAACGACGATGGTCATGATTTTATTACCAGCACTTATTTCATCATTCTTAGTGTTTCCTATACCAAATTATCATAATGTTTTACAGTTAATAATTAATATTTATACGTTCTATTTCGTAAGACAAAGGACATATAAGTGGAAAGGATGGTGCTATAAAGATGGCAGTAGTAAATAAGACGAGTGAAGATTGGATACCAATTAAAGCAATTAATAATGGGATGATACAACTCGATAATGGTTATTTAGTGACAGGTATTAAGGTAGAACCTAAAAACATATTTATATTAGATCGTGAAGTACAAAATAGTGTTATTTTCTCACTTAGAAACTTCTATAATACGATAGATTATGAATTTTGGTTGATTTCTGCTGGTAGACCAGTCGATATCAATGTTTATCTAGCAAATTTACAAGTACAGTATAATAATACTAATAATCAGACGATTAGAAAGTTATTGATGCAAGATATTTCTAAAGCAAATATGTTCATGGGAACACAGTTAAATGTCGTCGATACAGAGTACTTCATATTATTTAAAGAAAAGAGAACAGAAGTAATTCAAAAACGTTTACAACAATTGATAAGTGGACTTGCTAATGCGACATTAAATAGTAAACAGGTATCTAATGAAGACTTGAGAATGTTGTTAGATAACTTCCTTAATGGAGCGGAAGCTTCGAGATTTGGGGCGGTGACGAGTATATGAGTTTAAAAAGTGAAATAGCACCTAAGGGAATAGAATGGAAACCTACTATGTTCAGGTTAGGAGATAAGTATTGTACGATATTTACGATAATAAGTTATCCTAAGTATATAGAACATGGTTATCTATCTAATATAACTAATATTCCTGGTATTAAAGTAGTCATCAAACATATACCGATCGATTTTGCTTTGATGCGTAAAATGATCGATAAAGAAGTCGCCGACTTAAAAGATCGTTTTCAAAAAGAAAATGATCATACATTAAAAGAACGTATCAGACAAGATTATGAATCATTAGAAATGTTCATTCAACAATTAGCTGCGACGAATGCGAAGATATTCGATTTTCAGATGCATATTATGATTACGGCTAATACAACAGAAGAATTAGAAACTAAGAAGACGGAAATTAAAACTTATCTAGCAGGCTTAGATATGAATGGTATACCTCTCATGTTCGAACAAGAAAAAGTTTTAAAGAGTATGTTACCGATATTTCCTAAACAAGATATCGAAGATAGAATCGGTACACCTATACCATCGAATACTATTGCAGCCATGTATCCATTCGTCTTTGATTCCATCAAAGACCCAGGATTATCGACTCTTCTAGGAGTAGATTTCTCTGGTGGAGTAGTCTTATTCAATCAATTCTTATATCAAATAAAAAAAGAACATAATAGAAATAATGCTAATATGTTGATTCTCGGTGCATCTGGTTCAGGTAAATCTACTGTTGCGAAATTGATGCTCAGGAATCACTTTAGAAATGAATATAAAGTCATTGCTATCGATCCTGAAGGTGAATTAGAAGAGATGTGTAAAAACTTTAATGGTGACTTTATCAATCTCGGTAAGGGTGGAGAATTAGGTATGGTAAATCCTCTCGAAGTTATCGTCGATGAAGATGAAGAGGATTTAGAAAGTGGACTTGGTTATGCTGTTCTTACGAGAACTATCTCGACATTAAAAGCATTCATGACATATCTTTATCCCGATATCGAAGATGATGTGTTGACATTATTTAGTGATATCGTTCAAGATACATATAAGCGTTTTAATATCGATTTTAATACGAACTTCAGTAAATTTAAAAGTACTGATTATCCGACGTTCGATGATGTATATGCGACTATCAAAGGTAAAATAGTTTCTATGCCAGAACGTAATCGTGAAAGAGATATCATGGAAAGACTAGAGCTCAAGATTAGACCTCTAACTAAAGAACTTCGTTACTACTTCAATGGACATACGACTATTGCTCCAGAATCGAACTTTATCGTCTTCAATATTAGAGAACTCATGAATAGTGATTCTTCTATTAGGAATGCTCTATTCTTCAATATTTTAAAATATGCTTGGAGTATGTGTTTAGATAAAAATACTAATACAGTTTTATCTGTCGATGAAGCACACGTCTTATTAGGTTCTCGTAATGAGCTCGGGGCAGAGTTCTTAGCTCAGATACAAAGACGTAGTCGTAAATATAATACAGGGACGATAATTATTACCCAGCAGCCAACAGACTTTGCCGCAGAGAATATCATCATGCATGGTAAAGCAATTTTCGATAATGCTTCGTACTACCTAGCGATGGGATTAAAGAAACAAGCCGCAGAAGACCTCGCTAAACTCATCGACTTAAATGAAAATGAATTAGAATCTATCAAGAGATTTAGTCAAGGACAAGGCTTGTTCGTCTGTGGTTCTCGTAGGATGCAGATTAATGTCGTTCTAACGCAAGAAGAATTAGATTCATTTGGTACAGGTGGAGGCTTATAATCTAAAAAATAATTAGTTTGGTGGTGAAGATAATTGGATAAAGAAAACGACGAGATAGAAGAAAGTAAAAAGACAACTAATACTGATTCTAATGTAAATGACAAACTATATAATATGCCAAATAGACAAAACTTTATGCAAAATAAAATGGGGACTCCTCTTAGTACTCCCCTTTTAAATCCTCATTACCAAAGTCGTCCTATCATGATGTCTACGGGAAGTAATATAGATGCTAGTGATACAAATGACACACCAAATACACCTAGTGATGTAGAACCATCTAATAGTGATGTAAATATAGATGCATCTAATAAAGAGTCTATTACTAATAGTGCTATAAAGACTGCTATAAAGTCATCTTGGAATAAATTACCTACATCATATAAACTTGCTATTATAGGTGGTATTATCGGTGTCGCCTTTTTTATCATCTTTGCCGTCTTAATTGCTTCTTCTGTCAGTATGCTATTTTTAGATTATTCTAATGATACTCTAGATAATGGCGATAGTGATATAACGGAAGAATATGAAGAATATTGGGAAGATGCTTGTGATGAAGGAGATACAAACTGTACAGAAGAACAAATAGCTGCGTCTACTGAATTAAGAGAATCTCAAGAGAAGTTCTATAAAAAGTTCGATAGTCTTGCTAAAAAATATAGTCTAACAGAAAAACAAAAGACGATAGTACTTACGACTATCTTTTATGGTTATGATATAAATGACTTTAGTGAAGGAAATGATGCTTATAGCATCGACGAAGACGATGAAATAAATGAAACGATCAGTGCTAATACTTATACTAAAGAAACGGATAGTCTAAAAGAACTAATCAAACAATTTAAAGTAAGTATAGCAGTCTGTACTAAAGCCGATGAAAGTACTGAATCTGTGCGAGATTCTTCTGGTCAATTATATATATTCAATTTTTGGGATAGATTTACTACTACTATTGGATTTACGAAAGAGGGGTATGATGATGCCATCAAAGATTGTACTGGAGTTTCATTTGAAACGACGACAGATTCAGATGAATCGATAGAAGCATTTTATAGATACTTACTCGAATCTACTTACTTAGATGACAAGGATAGTCTCGATTCAATATATTCTGAATATATGAAAGATCATAACATTACTACTTTAAGTGACGATGATAAGGAGTTTATTAGACAAGGTATCATCGATGATATTAAGTCGATAGTCGATACATACGATAACGAACAGACAGTCGCATATACTACTATATCTAATAAAAGTGCATATTGGTGGCCAATAGGTTCTCTCAATACGACTGTCGATAGTGATGATGTATTGTTCGCAAGTGGCACCCCAGCTTATACTGGAGTAAACAGTAAATTTGGTTATCGAACTAATCCCGTGAGTGGAGTATATACACTACATGATGGAGTAGATTTACAAGGATCGATGGGAACATATATCATTGCTTCGATGGGAGGAACTGTCATTAACCTCGTAAATGGGTGTGATACATATAATTCGACCTATTGTGGAGGAGGATATGGAAACTATGTCGAAATACAAGATACGAAAGGTAACGTAAATCTATATGCTCATATTGCCAATAACTCTATAACAGTACAAGTTGGAGATGTCGTGAAACAAGGCCAAGTCATAGGACGAGTAGGTTCTTCAGGTAATTCGAC
>CAZIUY010000005.1:4577-14623 GCA_964542625.1 uncultured Muribaculaceae bacterium
TTCCCATCATTTAAAAGTGGAGTCGAAGCATTCTTCAAGAACATTAGCCAATATGACTCTCTAGAGAGTATGATGTCTAGGTATGCTTACTTAGGTGACTATTGGTATACCGGTACTCATTGGGGTTGGGGTGGTTGTGCCTATGCATCATATATATATGACGAAGTACCAGATAGAGTAGCTAGTGCTTGTAGTATGCCAGACGGATACTGTACTACTGCAGGAGAATCCGTATGTGTACCGACCACAGAAGAAGACCAATATGCTTATACTTTATGGCAAGTGGAAAAAATGACTAGTACTATAGAAGGAATCTTTTAGGTGAAGATATGATTAAAAAAATAAAAGACTTAAATCCAAAACAAAAAAATATTTTAGAAATCATCTTGATTATCATATTAGTTATCGTCGTTCTTCTAGTAAACATCATAGTAGAAGTGCTCGATGCTAAAAAAGAACAAGAAGAAAGCAATAAGACTATCTTAGTACAAGATAATTCTCGGTATTTTACAGTCTTAGGATGTGCTAAAAAATTCTTAGTAGAAATCTCTAAACAAGATAAAGAGAACATAATACTCTTATTAGATACAGAATACAAAAACGAAAATAATATCACTACCGATAATGTCTTAGAATATATTCCAGAATTAAGTACTACTAATATATATGATTATGTAGGTAGTTATATGTATCAACATACAGTATCTAAGAATGTTACGACATTCTACTTAAAAGGTAAGATAGCAAACTATGTCTTAGACGATGCTACTACTTATATAGATTATGATCTTACGATAACACTATATGAAAATACATTTACCTTTACAGTAAAACCAGGGATAGGAGACTTAGAGTATGAAACATAAAAATGTAACACTAGTATCGATTTGTATTATTATTATAATTATTCTTTTAGGACTTTACCTCATCATATCTTCTCGAATTAAAGCAATGTATACTCCTAATTATAATTTAGATGACTTTTACCCATATCCCATAAAGACATTAGGAGTAAATGAATATCAAGTCGTCAAAGTCGACGATGAAGAAGTAATTAGAGATTACTTTAACTCTTTTATTAGATTATGTTTAGAGAATACTAGTGAAGCATATTCACTTTTAGATAATGATTATGCAATAGAATTTTATCCAACACTAAATTCATTTAAAGAGTATGTCGCTAGCATCACAGATAATTATACTTATATGCCAGTATTTTCTATGTATACATACTTAAGTAGTAATGATGATACTACTACCTACCAGATAAAAGATAAGAATAATAATATATACATATTCGAAGTAGAAGCCGTGATGAAGTATACAGTTCGTTTTCAATAACGATAGTAATTTAGAAAAAAATAGTTTATAATACAACAAGGGAGGAATTATATGAAACTAAAAATCCGCGTCAAGAAAAAAGACTTTATGTTTTTTATAGCAATTTGTATAGCTCTACTAATCGGATGTGCTATCATATCTATTAATTTTTTATCTTTTAGTGATGATGGAACACTCATAGGTTTAAATATATTTGCTCACTTTTCACTAAGAGCATTATGGTTGACACTAATACTCTTCGTCGTCTCGTTAGTTTTCATATTCATGAATGTATCTTCTACTATATTCGATTTTGAAAAAGGATGGTTTGGGTTGACATTCGGTGAAAAAGAAGAAAAAGGTTATAATCGTTGGACGACAGAAAAAGAGATGAAAAAAGCATTCGGTATCAAAAAAGTCCCTGTCGATGCTATCGAGAGCGATGCTGGTGGAGTAGTCTTAATAAATGATGGCAAGAATATGTGGGTCGATGATGGAGAATATCATTCTCTCATCATAGGTCAATCTGGTTCAGGAAAGACGACTGCGTTAGTCGATCCACAAGTATATAGTCTATGTAAACATGGAGAATCGATGGTTATCACAGACCTCAAGGGAGAAATCTATAGACGTCATGCTAATAGATTAAAAGCTAAAGGCTATAAAATTGTCGTTATAAACTTTCGTGATCCGAGGGAAGGTAATGCCTGGAATCCCCTTACTATTCCTTATAGGATGTATAAACGGGGTAAGACCGATAAGGCTAAAGAACTTCTAGAAGATATTTCGCAAAATATTTTGATAGACCCTAAAAATACTAATGATCCATTTTGGGAAAGAAGTGCCGCGGATTATTTTTCTGCCTTAGCCCTAAGTTTATTTGAAGATGCTAAAGAAAATGAAGTAAATATAACTTCTATTAGTAATATGGCAACAAGTGGTGAAGAAAAGAATGGTATCAATACTTTTGCTAAAGATTATTTTACATTAAAAGGAGAGACTTCTACTACTTATGGGTATGCAAAAGCGACTGTCACGGCACCTAATGATACTAAGTCTAGTATCTTATCTGTCTTCCAAAGTAAGATTAGGACATTTTCAACTCGTGAAGAATTATCAGAAATGCTTTCCTATAGTGACTTTAATATGGAGGATATCGGCAGGGAAAAGACCGCTGTCTTCTTAATAGTACACGATGAAAAGACGACATATCACTCTCTAGCAACTATCTTCATAAAACAGCTCTATGAAGTCTTGATAGATGTTGCTCACAAGAATCCTAAGGGAGAATTAAAGTATAGGACTAATTTTATACTAGATGAGTTTGCTAATATGCCTCAATTAAAGGATGTTACATCGATGGTAACCGCGGCTCGTTCGCGTAAAATACGTTTTACATTCATCATCCAAAACTTTGCTCAATTAGATGAAGTATATGGTGATAAGAATGCTGAGACTATCAGGAGTAACTGTGGTAATACGATATATCTCTTGACGAATGAATTATCTGCTCTAGAAGAAATTAGTAAATTATGTGGAGAGGTAAAATCGAAAGAGAAAGAAAAGACAGTTTCGACTCCACTCGTTACTGTAACAGACTTACAGAAGATGAAACGTAACGAAATAATAGTCATTCGTATGCGTATGCGTCCATTTAGAACTATTCTAAAAGCTTCTTATGATATCGATTGGGGAGATACTTATGAGGAAGCCGTACTCGAAGAAAGGGAAATGTATCCAGTAAAAGTCTTCGATTTAAAAGCATTCGTCAAAGAAGAAAAACACAAGAGGACGATGGAAGCTATCGCCAAATCTCACGATGAAGAGATGGAATTAAATCCTTCTATGGAGCCACCATTATCCCGTAATGCTGGATTGAACGCATTTACTAGTCCTCTTACCCCGAGTGACCCCATAGATATAGATGATATGATTAAGAATATCGATGCCCAAATAGCAAAACTCGAAAGAGAAGAAAAAGAAAGAAAAAAGAATGAATCAGTAAATTTAGTAAATGCTAGTGTGTTAAAAGAACCAAAACAAACTGATAATAAGAAAATACCAAAAGAACCAAAAGAAGAAGTTAATTTAGATAATACCATCACGGACGATCAATTTTTCGATGATTTCTTTGGAGATGATGACGATTTAGACTAGTTTTAGGGACATTCAAATAAAAATTTGTAATTTTGAATATTGTATGTTATAATCAACTTACAAAAACGAATGAAGTGGGCAGAAAACCCGCTTTTATTAATGAATGGTGGTAATATGCAAGAAAAATTAAATGAAATTAAAGAGGCTATAACGAAGCCGATGGAAGACTTAAGTATCATCGTCGATGATATTACTTATGAAAAGAAGAATGGATATAACTTCTTAAATATAACGTTAGATAAAGTAAATGGTTTAAATATGGAACAAATAGAAGAAGCAACTAATGTTATTAATCCTATCATAGATAAATTAGACTTAATTTCTGAAGAGTATATATTAGATATTTCCAGTAAAGAAAGGGGTAATCAAAATGGACACGAGTAATTTTATAAGAAATGTACATCAAGTTGCTAAAGAAAAAGGAATCGATGAAGAAATAATTTTCGATGCTATGGAACAAGCACTCATTACAGCATATAAAAAGAATTATAATTCGAAGACTAATGTCTTACCTAAAATAAATAAAAAGACAGGTGAAGTAAAGATATTTACTTATTATGTCGTCGTCGATGATTATGAAGACCCGGAAGTAGTAGTCGATGAAGAAGGTAATGAAACTGTCATAGAACCAAAAGTACCAGTCGATGCTCAAATGCTCTTAGAAGACGCTAGAAAGAGAGTACCAGACATCCAAGTAGGAGAAACTATCGAAGAAGAAGTTACACCTGATGATTTTGGACGTGTGGCGGTGCAAACTGCTAAACAAGTCTTGATTCAAAAGATAAGGACAGCGGAACGTGAGTCTATTATGGCTAGTATCGATGGTAAAGAGGGAGAATTGATGCTCGGATTACTAGCGATGGAAGATGAGAAGAACTACTATGTCGATTTAGATAGAGCAAGAGGAATATTACCTAAGAAAGAGATTATTCCTGGTGAAAAAATAACGATGGGTTCGACGATTAAAGTATACTTACAAAAAGTAGAAAGTACCCCTAAGGGTCCTCATATCTTGTGTTCGAGGAAACATTATAACTTCGTTAGAAGACTCTTAGAAAGTGAAATTCCCGAATTTAGTGATGGAACACTCATACTCTATGGAGTAGCAAGAGAGCCTGGTGTCAGAAGTAAAGTAGCCGTGTATTCAACTGATCCACACGTCGATGCTATAGGTGCCTGCATAGGTGAAAAGGGTGTTCGTATAGCGAGCATATTAAAAGAATTAAAGGGTGAGAAAGTCGACTTAGTCTTGTATTCTCAAGATCCTGCCGAATTTATAAAATCTGCCCTAGCACCAGCTCAAAATGTCTATGTTACCATCGATGAAAGTGCCGAAAATAATGAAGCATTCGTCGTCGTTTCCGATGAAGACTTATCACTTGCCATTGGTAAAAAGGGAGTAAACGTGAGACTTGCTAGTAAATTAACTAAATACCATTTGACAGTTAAGTCGATGAGTCAAATAAACGAAGAAGGAAACCAAAATGAAGAATAAAAAGATTCCCATGCGTACCTGCGTCGTTACGAAAGAGAAGATGCCTAAAAGTGAACTCTTGCGTATCGTAAGATGCCCTGATGGTAAAGTAGTCGTGGATACGACTGGTAAACTAAATGGGAAAGGTTGTTACATAAAAAAAGAAATGAGTGTTCTAGAGACTGCTAAAAAGAAGCATATATTAGATAGAGTACTCGAAGTAAGCATCGAAGAAGAACTTTATGAAGAAATCGAAAAATTACTAAAATAGAAAGGTGTGATTCATATGTTTAGTGTAAAAGACTATGCAAATGAAATGGGAATAACAGTACAAGAAGTACTAAAAAAATGTGCATTTTTAGGACTTAAAGCAACGAGTGCAACGGACTTACTAGAAGAAGACGATGTCATAATGCTCGATAATGCCATAAATATTTTAGATACCGTCGAAAGTGATGATTTTTCACTCGTCGAAGAAGAAGCTATCGTCATCGACGAAGAGAAAAAAGATACTAAGAGAATAAACGATAATCGTCCCAAAAAGATGAATAACGAATCTAAAACCAACTATATGAAAAAACGCAAAGAGATGTATAAACATCGAGAAAAACTCCAATCTGTTAAAAACACTAGTGATAATATCGTCATATATAAAGATAACATGACTGTAAGAGACTTAGCAAGTGCTCTTGGTTGTAAGAATAATGATATAATCGTAAAACTCATGTCCTTAGGACTCATGATATCCCTAAATGAATATATTAGTTTTGAAAATGCTGAAATCATTGCCTTAGAATATGGTAAAACTCTCAAAAAAGAAGCAACACAAGATGTATCTAACTTCGAAGAATTAGAAATAATCGATAAAGAGGAAAACTTAGTTTCTCGTCCACCAGTCGTTACTATCATGGGACACGTCGACCATGGTAAGACGACTTTACTAGATTACATCAGATCATCTCATATCGTCGATAAAGAATTTGGAGGAATTACCCAGCATATTGGTGCTTATCAAATAACATACAAGAATCAAAACATAACATTCATAGATACTCCAGGTCACGAAGCATTCACCGAAATGCGTGCTCGTGGAGCATCGATAACTGATATCGTCATCATCATCGTCGCCGCGGATGATGGAGTCATGCCCCAAACAGAAGAGGCAATAGACCATGCTTTAAGTGCCAACGTTCCTATCATCGTCGCCGTCAATAAGATCGATAAACAAGATGCTAATATCGAACGTGTATACGCTGACTTGTCCACTCATGGTCTTACCCCAGAATCTTGGGGAGGAGATATACCATTTGTAAATATTTCTGCGAAGACTGGTGAAAACGTCGATAAATTACTAGAGACTATCCTCGCTATAAGTGAGATTAATGATTATAAAGCCAATCCTAATAGATATGCTAGTGGTACAGTTATCGAATCTCGTATCGATAAGTCTAGTGGAGGAGTATCTAGTTTACTTATCCAAAATGGTACACTCCGTCTTGGCGACCCAGTCGTCGTTGGAACAGCGTTCGGTAAAGTACGTACCATCAAAAATGATTTAGGTTTATCTATCGTCGAAGCAGGTCCATCTACACCTGTCGAAATAACTGGTTTGAATGGTAATCCTTCCGCTGGGGATAAATTCATGGCTTTCGAAAGCGAACACCTTGCTAAAGAGATTGCTAATAAACGTAGTAGTAATGCTAAGACGACTAAATACAAAGAAGATATCGTTTCTTTCGAAGACTTATTTAAACAAATTAAATCTGGTGTAAAAGAAATTAATATCGTCTTGAAAGCGGATGTTAGAGGTTCAGAAGAAGCAGTTAAAAATGCTCTCTTAAAGATAGATGTCGAAGGCGTAAAAGTTAAAGTTATACGTAGTGGTATAGGTGCTATAACGGAAAGTGATATCGTCTTAGCAAATGCTGCCAATGCTATCGTCATAGGTTTTAATGTCGTCGCATCTAATTCTACTAAAGAAGCTGCGAAAGAATATTCTGTCGAAATTAGACAATATACTATTATCTATAAACTAATAGAAGATATAACATCAGCAATGAAAGGATTATTAGATCCTGAATACGAAGAAAAAATAGTAGGTAGTGCTGAAATTAGACAATTATTCCACTTCTCAAAGGTAGGAACTATCGCTGGAGTTAAAGTACTAAAAGGTATCATCAAAAATTCTTCTAAAGTAAGAGTTATAAGAGATGGAAAGATTATCTATGATGGAGTAATATCTTCTATTCAAAGAGAAAAAGACTCCGTGAAAGAAGTCAAAGAAGGATTCGAGTGTGGTATTACGATCGAAGGATATAATGACTTAAAAGTTGGAGATAATCTAGAAACTTATGAATTAGTAGAGGTAAAGAAATGAAACTAAAGACAAAGCGTATAGCAAGTGATATATCTCGTACTATAAGTATGATACTAAATGAAGATGCTAAGAACGAAATACTAAAAAAAGTAAGTATTACAGATATTACTTTAGATGATGATTTAACATTTGCTAAAGTATACTTTATGACGAGATTAGAAGATAAAAAATTAGTCGAAGACGAGCTTAATTCTTCTGCTGGATTCATCAGAAGAGAATTAGCAGAAAGACTAGATTTAAGAAGTACCCCTGAGCTTAAATTCGTTTATGATAAATCAATAGACTATAATGAAAGAATAGAAAGTATAATCGATAATATGAGCAAAGGAGAATAATTATGATTAAAAATGCAAAAGAATTGGATAACTATTCAAGAGAAATGTTTAAAAAATCTTATATCAAGTATTTTAAGAATGTATGTGTCTATGAATATAGGGGATTACCTAATGTCTTAAATAAGACAGTATTACGTTTATATGCCAATAAATATGTCGAAGAAATGTTAAGAAGAATCGAATTAGATTATAGTACTTCTTATGTTTCTATTACAGATGATGTCGATGCTTTTATTACAGCATATACAGAAGGTAAATACGCTACTATCAGTCATATTTACAGTAAAGATAATATTGAATCTAACAAAGATTTACAAAACGTTTATAAAGAATTAGTAGAGGATTTACGTTCTCAAGGTATCGAGAGAATTGGAGTATCTTCTTCTAAGAACGATCAACTACTCATGGAATTATTAGATTCATTAAACTTTAATGTAGAAAATAGTTCCCAAGATGAAATAGAATATAGTAAAAGATTAGAATATAATAATGAACACCACACTATCTAAAAACGGCATCCTCGTCGTCGATAAACCCCAAAATATGACTAGTAGAGACGTCGTCAACTATGTATCTAAGATACTTAATATTAAAAAGATAGGTCATACAGGAACACTAGACCCCCTAGCAACAGGGGTTCTCGTTTTAACTATAGGTAAATATACCAAACTAACAGAAGTCTTGACGTCTAATACTAAAGAATATATAGCAACATTTACTCTAGGTTATGAAACAGATTCATTAGATGTAACGGGTAAAATTATCAAAAGAAGTAACAAAAAAGTAGAAGACTCTCTAGTTTCTTCTACTTGTCTATCTTTTATAAGAACATATAATCAAGAAGTACCGTTATATTCCGCGGTTAAGATTAATGGACATAAACTATATGAATATGCGAGGAATAATATTAAAATAGACTTACCTAAAAGAGAAATAACTATTAAAAATATAGAAATACTTTCTATTAAAGATAATATTATTACTATTAAATGTTTAGTATCTAAAGGAACTTATATAAGAAGTCTAGTTCGTGATATAGGATTATCACTAGGAACTTATGCTACACTTATATCATTAAGACGTATCTCTCAAGGGAAGTTTACTCTAAAAGATGCATACACCTTAGAAGATATTAAAAATAATAACTATAAATTACTATCTCTAGAAGAAACACTCGATATAGAAACAATAAAATTAACTGATACTAATTTAAAAAAACAAATAGAAAATGGTTCTAAACTAAAACTAAATAATAAATCTAACTATATATTATTTACTTATGATAGTACCGATATAGCACTATATAAAAAAGATAATGATATCTATCGAATGTTTATTAAACTAATTTGACACATATTATATGTGTTTTTTTAAATTGTTTGTTTTATAGAATACTTTAAATATATACTCTCATAAAGTTGTCGTGCAATTTTAACAAAGAATTGGAAACTTTATCCATTGTTAACCACTATAAACTATGATAGTATATTCACGAGGGTAAAACACGATGATTAAATCAAAATACGCCGACCTTTGTATTTGTAAACAATATGTTTTACCCTACATTAATATTATTAACTACTGCTTTAGATATGATAATATCCTGACCATTTATGAGATAGGCTAGGGAGGTATTAGTGAGTTTAGCAAAACTCACTAAAAATGTGAGGGTTATACCAGTCTTCCCTGCTTCATAAGCACTTATAGTAGATTGTGTAGTATTGATTGCTTGCGAGATAAACCCTTGAGTAATCTTCTTACTTTTTCTAACTGACTTTAGCTTTTCTCCAAGTAACTTTCTATCTATTACTTCAGGATAAAAAGAATAATCATATTTATCAGTACTTAAATCTACTAAATAGTCGATATTAACCATAAAATGATTAGCTATTTTAATTAAATATACTAGTGGAATAGTATCTTTACCTATTTCCCAAAGAGAATAACTTGACCGAGAACAACCTAAGATTCTCGATATCTCGACCTGTGTAATTCCATATTCTTCTCTTAAATCTCGTACTTTCTCTCTGTTCACGAAAACCACCACTGTAATTATTTCATTATTTCATGAAAATCCAAAACATATGCTGTTAAATGCGATATTTTCGTATAGTTTGCTGTTAAATACGATATTTTTATTGCATTTTTTTATTTTGTATTCTATAATGAAATTACGATAAGGGTACTAAAAGACCCTGACATATTTATAAAATGATACAAAAAGCCAGTATTATTTTATAAAATATCTCATAATAGAGCAATCGTTTTAGTAAATGATTGTAAATATTGTGGGGATAATCGAGAAAGGACTGATTTTTTGTGTGGAAAAATAATAGGAGAAAAATAATAAGTATAATTATATGCTCTATAGTAATACTATCTA
>CAZIUY010000006.1:0-14165 GCA_964542625.1 uncultured Muribaculaceae bacterium
ATTAGGATATTTAGTCTTGATAGATTCTATTAAATCTCTAGAAGCATCATAAGCATTTTCATAAAGGGTATTATTTATATAATATAAATCCATGGTACTAGCAGGTTCGACATAGTTTTCTATACCTAAATCATTTAGAAGTTCAGAGAACATATAACTTGCCATCTTGACATTATATTTTATGTTATAAGATTCTAATAAAGAACTATCATAATCTTCTGTATCATGTGTATTATATATGTATATTTTAGGATCAAGAGAGTTATCGTGTTCTACTAAGAGTTTTACTTCTTCTAAAGGAGTAGTACTAATTCCTAAAGAGAAGTAATTTAAGCCTTCTTTTAGTAAATCACTAGGATTTAGAATATTCCATGTTAATGTTTTATTTAAGCCTGAGGCTAATATGTTAGTATAAATATTATTATCATTTAGAAGAGAAGAAATAGATGTTGCTAAAATAATATTAAATGAGAGAATAATAAAAATTATGATAATAATTAAGAGAATAATCGTCTTATAGTTAAATATTTTCGCTTTAACTGAGATGAATCTTTTTTTCAATCTTATCACCTTCGTTAAATATAATAGTGCATGAAGCCCACAAAATATGTAGAATTTAGTTGCAAACTGTAATTTTATTTGATAAAATACACTTGTATGCGAAACGAGGTGAAAACTATGCCAATCATTAAAAGTTCAAAAAAATCTGTAAAAGTCGATAGGGCTCAAACTGTTGCCAATAATGTCTATACTAAGACAGTCAAGAATGCAATTAAGAATACAGAGAAATCTATTCTTAAAGGTGATGTAGATGAAGCTAAAGATAATTATCAGAAGACTGTAAAAGCTATCGATAAAGCTTGTAGTAAAGGTTTAATAAAGAAGAATACTTGTGCTAGACAAAAGTCAAGATTAAATAAGAAAGTTAAAGAAATGGCTAGTGATTAGTCATTTTATTTTGTTCTAGTAAATAAGTTTTATATCTGTTATAATGACTATGGTGGATGATATGAAAAATATATTTTGTTTTATAATTTCTTTATTTATATTAGGAATAGTCATAGCAAAGTTAGATGATATAACTGATTTCACTGCTAATATTATTAGTTCGCGACCTAATGTTACAGTCGATAAGTCTAATGAATATACTTATAATAATGATTATTATTATGTTAAAAAATCTAGTGATTTTATTCCTTATAGTAAACAAGACTTATATAATATATTTTATTCTATTTTAGATAATGGCTATGAAACATTTACATTTTACTGTCCTAGTGAATATACTTTATGTATCGAAGATGTCGAAGATTTAGCAGGGAATCAAGAGGCTATTACAGATATAGGTAACTTCGTTCATCCCTATAATAATTTTACGGATATCGAGGTCGTCACGGACACTTTAGGAGAAGTAGATATCATCGTCAATAGAACTTATACAGAAGAAATGAAGTCCACGATAAATGAAAAGTTAGATTCTATTTTTGATTCTATTATTCCAAGTGATATGGATATTTATGATAAGATTTTGACTTTACATGATTATATTATCGATAATGTCACATATGATACAGAAGATGTTTCTGATAATTCAGGAAATGCTTATGGTGCCTTGATCGATGGTAAGGCAAAATGTGCAGGTTATGCCGATGCGATGGCTATTGCTCTTGCCAGGTTAAATGTCAAGAACTTTAAGGTTGCCAGTGAAAAACACGTTTGGAATGCTCTTTATTTAGGTGATGAATGGACACAGATAGATCTGACATGGGATGATCCTATCGTCGAAGGAGATATAAGTATCACCGATAATATTAGACATAAGTTTTATATGATAGATACAGAGACATTACTTTCTTATGATACTGAAGAACATAGTTTTGACGATAATGTCTATATCGAACTTAGATGATTTATGGACAAGTTGCACTAGTAGAATCTAGTGATTCTTTTTTAATTTTGTAATTATCTAAAGTATCTCGATCTATCGTAGCAACTGCACTCTTATAATCATCATCTAGCTCTATATAAATTACTACACAATCTAGGCAAGAAGTACTATCTGTTGGGTCAGCGACCTCACAAGTATTGGTATCATTATTAGTATTTTCAGATGTATATGCTTTTTTATTTATTAATTCTTTAATAGTCATAGTAAAATAATATTTACAATCATCATTACCATTACTACATTTACACATCGAGTTATTACTAGTACAACTAGATAAACCATATTTGGTTTGTAATTCTTTTTTTATTTGATTACTATTTTGTTGGACATAGATGACTGTTGCTTCTTCGATAGCCTCTAATTTAGAATTTAAGCCTCTTTCTTTCATCTTATTACTAATCGATAAAATCCCTGGGACTGCTATCGTCATGAGTATGGCTAATACACCGATGACCGCTAAAAGTTCTACTAAAGTAAATCCTTTTTTATTATTAATATTCATATGCTTCACCATAAGCATGATATCAGAATAACTAGAAAAAAGCAATTCTTTTAGTCGAGAATTGCTTTTATTCTTCTTATGCCTGCAGAAGAGGCTTCTTCTTTGATTATTTTAAAATGATGAAGTGTACTCGTATGTTCGACATGAGGACCTGTACATATTTCTTTAGATACATCACCGATCGTATATACAGAAACTGTATCAGGATATTTTTCGATGAACATCGCTTCAGCACCACTTTTTATAGCATCACTTTTTTTCATTTCTGACTTTTCTACTTGATAGTCTTTATCGATCCATGAATTGATGAGACTCTCTAACTCTTGTTTTTCTTCATCGGTCAGTTTACGATCAAAATTGAAATCAAAACGCATACGTTCTGTAGTAATATTACTACCCATTTGATGAATATTCTTGTCTTTTAAGACTATTTTTAAAGCAGCATTTAAAAGGTGTGTGGCAGTATGATATTTGGTTTCGATTTCTCCTGTACCAGATAGGCCACTCTTAAATTTACCTACTGCTCCAGCCCGAGATAATTCTTGATGATGTGAAAAGCACTCTTTAAAACCATCTTCATCGATTAGTAAACCCTTTTCTTTAGCAATTTCAGAAGTTAATTCGATTGGGAAACCATATGTATCATAGAGATGAAAGACAACATCTCCTGGAATACACTTATCGAACTTATCGATTATTTTATTTAATTCTTTAAGACCTTTTTCTAATGTCTGTGAAAATTTTATATTTTCTGATTCTATTATCTTGATAGTTTCTATTCTATTAGTTTCTAATTCAGGATAATAAGGTGCATAATCACTTATAAACATAGTAGTGATAGTACTTAAGAAATCACCTGTAACGTCTATTCCTAATTTATATTCATGTCTTATAGCACGACGTATTAGACGTCTTACGATATATCCCTGATCAGTATTAGAAGGTTTTATATTAGAGCCCTCACCGATAATCATAGTAGCTGCTCTCATGTGATCAGCGATAATACGCATACTAACTGCATCACTACCAACATACTCTTTATTAGCATATTTTTTTATAATATCGATATATTTACGAAATATACTAGATAAATAGTTATCATCGACACCTTCGAGAATAGCAGTAATTCTTTCTACTCCCATTCCTGTATCGACACATTTATTCTGAAGTGGTGATAGACCATCTAAATCATGATTATATTGCATGAATACATTATTCCATATTTCTACCCATCTAGAGTCTTTTGGATCATAATACTCTGGGACTGGGTCATTACTACGCCAGTAGAATATTTCTGTATCAGGTCCACAAGGACCTAATAGTTCCATATTAGGCCACCAATTATCATCGACACCTAAATATTTAATGTGTTCTTCCTTAATACCTAAAGAACGCCATATATCATAAGTTTCACTATCTTGAGGAAATTCATCATTACCCGAAAATACCGTGATAGCTAAGCGTTCTTTAGGAATATTTAAGACATCTGTTAAAAATTCAAAACTCCAAGAGATACTTTCTTTTTTAAAGTAATCACCTAAGCTCCAATTACCTAGCATTTCAAAGAATGTATGATGTGTCGTATCCCCTACACTATCTAGGTCATTCGTCCTGACACACTTTTGGCAATCGACTAATCTCTTACCTAATGGATGAGGAATACCTTTTAGATAAGGAGTAAGAGGTTGCATACCTGCTGTATTAAATAGTACTGTATTATCATTTTCAGGGACTACTGGAGCAGATGGTATTCTCTTATGTCCTTTACTAACAAAAAATTCTATATATTTATCTTTTATATTCATAATTAACCTAATCCTTTACTAACTTTTACAAAATAATTATATCACTTAACTATAAATGTGGTCAAATTATAATTAAAAAACTTTAAGACGCATATTTTAATACACTCTTAAAGTTTTAGTATAAGAAATTTTATTCTTCTTTCTCTTTGTTTTTACTTACTTTAGAAGACTTCTTTTCTTTTTTCTCTTCGGTACTAGCTGGTGTTTTTTCTTCTTCTTTGGTAGTAGAAGTATCATCTACAGTCTTTTCTTCAGCGTTGATTACTTCACCATTTAAAGATTTATCTTCATTATCTAAGAATTTTTCTTCGAGTATTTCACTAGGATCATCTGATAGAAATTCTTTTTCTAATTCGATAGATATATCAGAATATTCTTTAGCACCTGTACCTGCTGGAATAAGTTTACCGATGATGACATTTTCTTTAAGACCACGTAAGTAATCTACTTTACCTTTAATTGAGGCATCAGTTAATACACGAGTAGTCTCTTGGAAAGATGCTGCAGAAAGGAACGAATCTGTTTCTAGCGAACTCTTAGTAATACCTAAAAGTATTGGTCTACCTGTTGCTGGTACTTTACCTGCTAAGATGACTGGTTTATTACGCTCAGCAAATTCACGCATAGAGACTGTAAGACCTGCGACCATATCAGAATCATTACCTTCGACGATACGCATCTTATTGATCATACGACTAGCGATGATTTCGATATGTTTATCGGAGACATCTACACCTTGAGATTTATAAACCTTTTGAACTTCTTCGAGAATATATTCTTGAGTAGTTATAGGGTCAGTAACAGCAAGTAACTCTTTAGGACTAACAGCTCCTTCAGTTAATTTATCACCTGCATTAATTTCACTTCCGACCTCGACGCATACTTTAGCGGCATAACTCGTCACGTGTTCCTTAGCAGTAAGGTCATTTTCGACGATAATCTTATACTTACCACTAGTCGGTTCGATAGATGTTACTTTACCAGT
Organism: uncultured Muribaculaceae bacterium; assembly: GCA_964542625.1. Classification (GTDB taxonomy): domain Bacteria; phylum Bacillota_I; class Bacilli_A; order RF39; family UBA660; genus RUG11867. Next base: position 5,241 of record CAZIUY010000006.1, read on the forward strand.
AATTTCGGAAATTGTCGCCTTTCCTTTTGGAGTACGTGCTTCGAATAATTCTTCGACACGAGGAAGACCTTGAGTAATATCTCCTGAACCCGCAACACCACCTTCGTGGAATGTACGCATCGTCAATTGTGTACCTGGCTCACCGATAGACTGTGCTGCCATGATTCCGACAGCTTCGCCCTTTTCGACTGTAAGACCTGTTGCTAAGTTTCTACCATAACACTTACGGCAGATTCCTGTTGGACACTTACAAGTCAAGATACTCCTTATTTCGACTGTCTTGACTCCAGATTTGATAATCTTTTTAGCAAGGGACTCTGTTATTTCGACACCTTTATCGACGATTGTTGCTTTTGTTTTAGGATCTATTATCTTTTTAGCAGTAAATCTTCCGACGATTCTCTCTTCTAATGGTTCGATAATCGAGCCACTCCTAGTATCGACGATATCCGATACTTTAAGTCCTGCTATACTACCACAGTCATCTTCTTTGATTATGATATCCTGAACGACATCGACTAGACGTCTCGTCAAATATCCAGAGTTAGCTGTCTTAAGTGCAGTATCGGCATTACCTTTACGAGCACCATGACTCGATAAGAAAAATTCGTTAACTGATAATCCTTCACGGAAGTTTGCCGTAATAGGGATTTCTAGTGACTCACCATTTGGCTTAGCCATCAATCCACGCATACCTGACATTTGGTTAAACTGTGAATCAGATCCACGTGCACCAGAATTTTTCATGATGAATACTGGATTATGCATATCAGTTTTAGCATAACCTTGAAGTTCCGCTCCTACTTTCTTGGTAACATCCTGCCATACATCACATACTTGTTTATGACGTTCTTCATCGGTAATAAGACCACGCTTAAATTGTTTATTGATCTTATCGACCAATTCTTGACCCTCATCGACATATTCTTGTTTATGTTGGCTAGTTACAATATCGGAAATAGAAATCGTAACACCCGCAACGGTAGAATACTTGAATCCTAAATCTTTTAAGTTATCTAAGTAGACACTAGTCTCTGTCGTCTTATATCTATCATATACTTGAGCAATTAAACTCTTTAAATGTTTCTTACCGAAAGGTTCGGCTAGAGGTATTTTTTTAATAGCAGCTGGTATATCGATGCCAGGATCTAAGAAGTATATATCAGGTGTAATACCTTCGATATTGGCTTTAGTAGGCTCATTTACATAAGGAAATGAATCAGGTAAAATCTCATTAAATATTATTTTACCAGGAGTAGTAACTAAATACTTACCCTTTTGTTCGTCAGTAAATATTTTATGCTTAAATGAATCGACAGGTAATACTATACGTGTTTGTAAAGTAACTTCCCTTCTTTCATAAGCCATGACTACTTCACTTGAATCTTTATATACTTTACCTTCATGAGGCATATCGGCATTTTCCATCGTGATATAATAGTTACCGATAATCATATCTTGTCCAGGTGTAACGACTGGTGTACCATCTGATGGTTTTAAGATATTATTAGATGCAAGCATCAAGATACGTGCTTCGGCTTGTGCTTCTTCTGAAAGAGGTACATGGATAGCCATTTGGTCTCCATCGAAGTCAGCATTAAAGCCACTACAAACCATCGGATGTAGGCGAATGGCCTTACCACCTATTAAGACAGGTTCAAATGCTTGTATAGAAAGTCTATGTAGTGTTGGAGCACGATTTAATAGTACAGGATGTTCTTTGATGACATCTTCGACGATGTCCCAAACACACTCATCCTTAGCATCTATTAATCTTTTAGCACCTTTAATATTATGGGCTAATCCACGTTCTACTAGTTCATGTATGACATGAGGCTTAAATAACTCTAGAGCCATATCTTTTGGTACACCACATTGATATATCTTAAGACTAGGTCCTACAGCGATAACACTACGACCTGAGTAATCGACACGTTTACCTAGTAAGTTCTGACGGAAACGACCTTGTTTACCTTTAAGCATACTAGATAAACTCTTTAATGCACGATTACCTGCTCCACTTACACTCCTGCCACGTCTACCATTATCGAATAATGTATCGACTGCTTCTTGAAGCATACGTTTTTCATTTTGGACGATGATAGATGGAGCACCTAAGTCCAAAAGTTTCTTTAGACGATTATTACGATTGATTATTCTTCTATATAGGTCATTTAAGTCACTCGTTGCGAATCGTCCACCATCTAGTTGAATCATCGGACGTAATTCTGGTGGAATGACAGGAATAGCATCTAATATCATCCATTCCGGTTTGTTCCCTGATTCATCGAATGATACTAAACATTCTAGACGTTTACCTAATCTAATTTTCTTTTGACCAGTAGCATTTTCTAAATCATGTCTAATACTCTCGATTTCAGATTTTACATCGACCGCTTTTAAAAGTTCTTTGATTGCTTCCGCACCCATACCAACTTTGAAAGTATTTCCATACTTTTCATAGTAAGCACGATATTCTTTATCACTGAGTGTTTGTTTTGCTTCTAAAGGTGCATTACCAGGGTCGATGACGACATAACTTACGAAGTATAAAACTTCTTCTAGTTCCCTAGGACTCATGTCTAAGACTAATCCCATTTTAGATGGAACACCTTTAAAGAACCAAATGTGAGAGCAAGGGCTAGCAAGTTCTATATGTCCCATACGTTCACGACGAACTTTAGAACGTGTAACCTCTACTCCACATCTATCACATACTACATTCTTATAACGAAGTCTCTTGTATTTACCACAAGCACATTCGTAATCTTTAGTTGGTCCAAATATCTTTTCACAGAACAATCCATCTCTTTCAGGACGTAATGTACGATAGTTTATCGTTTCTGGTTTTTTAACTTCACCATAAGACCAACTTCTAATTTTTTCTGGACTGGCAATAGATATTTTAATACCTTTAAAATTATTGACATCTAGCATTATTCTTCACCGTCCATTTCTTTTAAGTCATTGATGATATCTTGTTCACTTTCAAAATTAGCATCGATATCATCTATTTCTTCTTCGTCTTCACTATTAAACTCATCATTTAATTCTTCTTTTGCTTCGGCTTCTTGCTTTTTTTCTTCTTGTTTAGCTTGATCGCTATTCTTTTTAGCAAGCTTTCTTTCATTCACTTCATTCATCATTTCCAGAGTCTTAGCATCTATTTCATCGATAGAAACTGGGACGTCTTCTTTATCTTCCGCGTCTTCTAATTCTTTTAAATCGTGAATCTTATCGTCGTTATCGATAAATTGAATATCTAATCCTAATGCTTGGAACTCTTTTATCATGACTCTAAATGCTTCAGGCATACCAGCCTCACTCACATTATTACCCTTGACAAGTGCTTCATAAACCTTGACACGTCCGACGACATCATCTGATTTAACTGTAAGCATCTCTTGTAAGATATGTGCTGCACCATAAGCATATAGTGCCCAAACTTCCATCTCACCGAAACGCTGACCACCGAACTGGGCTTTACCACCAAGAGGCTGTTGTGTCACGAGACTATATGGTCCCGTACTACGAGCGTGCAGTTTATCATCGACCATGTGATGTAGTTTTAACATATACATGACACCGACAGAAACTCTACTCTCGAATGGTTCACCAGTACGTCCATTGATGAGTTCTACTTTACCATCGTCATCCATACCGGATTTTTTCATTAAGTCTAATATTTCTTCGACACTTGCTCCATCGAATACTGGTGTAGCAGTATAAACACCTAATTTTTTAGCTGCCATACCTAAGTGTAACTCGAGTAATTGTCCTAGATTCATACGTGATGGTACTCCCATCGGATTAAGCATGATGTCGACTGGTCTACCATCTGGTAAGTAAGGCATATCTTCTTCTGGTAATATGAGAGATACGACACCCTTATTTCCATGTCTTCCACTCATCTTATCTCCGACTTGTATCTTACGTTTTTGTACGATATATACGCGTACTATCTTCGAAACACCCGCTCCTAATTCGTCAGAGTTTTCTTTAGTATAAATCTTAATATCATGGACTATACCATAAGTTCCATGAGGAACACGCAAAGATGTATCTCTAACTTCACGAGTTTTTTCTCCAAATATAGCATGAAGTAATTTTTCTTCACTAGATAATTCTTGGACTCCTTTAGGCGTAACTTTACCTACTAAGATATCGTTTTCTTTAACTTCTGTACCGATTTTGATGATACCATCTTTATCCAAATTCTTCTTAGCTTCTTCACTGACGTTAGGAATATCACGTGTTATTTCTTCTGGGCCTAATTTGGTATCACGACAATCAGTCTCATAATGTTGAAGATGAATCGATGTAAAGGCATCATCTTTAACTAATCTTTCATTTAAGATGACAGCATCCTCGTAGTTATAACCATCGAACGTCATGAAAGCGACGACCATATTCTTACCGAGTGCTAATTCACCCATATTAGTACTAGGTCCATCGGCAATGACTTCACCACGAGTGACCTTATCACCTGATGCGACAATCGGCGTTTGATTCAAACACGTCTCATCATTACTTCTTTCAAATTCAGTTAGATAATAAGTATCTTTACCCTTAGCATTCTTGACGACGATTTTCTTAGCATCAGCATATTCGACGACGCCATCTGATTTAGATACGACACTAGAGCCAGAGTATTTTGCAACGGCAGCTTCGACGCCTGTTCCTACAAATGGAGCCTCTGTCTTTAATAGTGGTACTGCTTGACGTTGCATATTAGAACCCATGAGGGCACGCTTAGCATCATCGTGATCCAAGAATGGTATCAAACTAGTCGTAAGTGATACTATTTGACTAGGACTGACATCCATATAATTGATCTTTTCAGGTGATACGAGCATATCATCACCATTGAGTCTTGCAACGACTTCTTTACCAGTCAAGATATTATTTTCATCTACTGGTACAGTCGCTTGTGTAATATAATAATCAGCTTCTTCATCGGCAGTTAAATACTCTATTTCATCAGTAACTTTCCTATCTATAACTTTTCTATAAGGAGTCATGATGAAACCATATTCATTTACCTTTGCATAACTGGCAAGTGACGCGATAAGTCCAATGTTTGATCCTTCTGGACTCTCGATAGGACAAATTCTACCATAATGACTCGTATTGACATCTCTTACTTCCATGCCAGCACGATCTCTAGATAATCCACCAGGCCCTAAGCTAGATAAACGACGTTTATCAGTTAACTCCGCGATGGGATTTATTTGATCCATGAATTTCGATAGCTGAGATGAGCCAAAAAATTCTTTTAAAGCTGCTGTTACAGGTCTAATATTGATTAAACTCTTAGGTGTAACATCGCTAATTTCTTGAGTCGTCATACGCTCACGAATAACTCTTTCCATACGAGCCATACCGACACGGAACTGATTTTCTACTAATTCACCAACTTGTCTTACACGACGGTTCCCTAGGTGATCGATTTCATCTGTCGAACCTATGCCACCTAATAAATTTAGATAATATGATACTGCACCATAGACATCTGATATAGTAAGTCTCTTTTCAATTATAGTATTATCATTACCGATAATTTTGACAGTTTTACTTTCATCTTCTTTATCATAGACAGTAACGATTTGGACGATATTATATTTATCTAATTCTTGATTGATCGTAACTTCTTTTTTACCATAACCATTTGCAAATATTTCTTTTAAAGAATTTTGTATCTCTTTAGTTATGAGAGTACCTTTTTCGACTAAGACATGATTTTCATCATCTTTGATGTCTTCTGCTATTTTACAGCCAAGTAGTCTATCTAAGACATTTAATTTCTTATTATATTTATACCTACCTACTTTTGCTAAATCATAGCGGAAGCGATCGAAAAATTGTGTCGTCAGTTGATTCTTAGCACTCTCTAGTGTTGCAGGTTCTCCTGGTCTTAGCTTTTCATAAATTTCGATCAAGGCTTCGTCTGTATTTTTAGTAGAATCTTTTTCTAGTGTATTACTTAAGAATTGATTCTCTCCAAATAAACCGATGATGTCTTCATTACTCGATAGTCCCACAGCCCTTAAAAAGGTCGTTAATGGTACTTTACGAGTTCTATCGATTCTTATATATAAGACATCTCTTGCGTCTTGTTCGAACTCCAACCAGGTTCCCTTATTAGGAATAACTTGTCCTGAAATGACAGGTCTACCATTCTTGTCTATTTCGCGACTAAAATAGATAGACGGACTCCTAACCAATTGTGATTGAATTACTCTTTCGACACCGTTAATTATAAATGTTCCAGACTCAGTCATAAGAGGCATATCGCCCAGGAATACTTCCTGTTCTCTTACCTCTCCTGTTTCGTTTAGGAATACACGAGCCTGTACTTTTAAAGGTGCACTAAAAGTAACGGCTCTTTCCTTAGTCTCTTTGACAGAATATCTCGGCTCATCAAAACTATAGTCTCCGAACTCGAGTGAGATATTACCTGTAAAGCTCTCGACTGGAAATAAGTCGTCGAACGTCTCTTTTATTCCCCTCTCCAAAAACTCCTCATAAGATTTTTTTTGCACCTCAAGTAAGTTTGATAATTCTAAGTTGTTTTTTGTTTTTGAGAAAGTTATTCTTTCTCTATGGTCTCCAAATTTTTGTTTTTTGTATGCCACTTATTCTTCACCCCTATGCCTATTTTTTGGGCGGAAATTTCTTATACTTAAAAAAGATATGCCACCAATTTACAATTGTACTCGCATACTCATTAATTGTCAACAAAAATTTTTAATTTAAGCAAAAATAACTCTAGGAAGTACTACATCTATAGAGCAAAATTTATCATGTTTATTTATTACTTTTTCCATAATATATATTACAATAAAATCACCCATTTGACAAGTACTAAGTTTAGAATTGGACGCATAAAAATCGTTTTTTCTTTAACTATATTTTTTTCGTTCAAAATCTTTAAAAAAGTGTTGACTTTATCGCCAGTTTACTTTAATATATGAAATACCAATTCACTTTTACATATTGAAGGCGAATTGGTGCTAGTATCACACTAGCCAACCCCTTTTTATTCTTTTTTATGAAGTCGTACCTCAGGGGGGTGCGACTTCTTTTTGTTTAGATAAAAAATAGTGGAGTCAAAACTTACTCCACATTATTTAGTGCTTCTATCGCTTCCATAAATGTTCCAACACCAATGATTTCGATATCCATATCATTTTCTTTTTTTACTTCTAGGGCTTCTTCATAATTTTCCATAGGACATAAGAATACTTCTGCATGGTTATTGACCGCCCCTAATAGCTTATATTTGACTCCACCGATTTCCCCTACAGTTCCATCTTTAGAAATAGTACCAGTTCCCATAATCACTTTTCCTTTAGTAATATCAGTATCTGTCAATCGGTTATATATAGCAAGAGCAGTCATGAGTCCTCCTGATGGACCAGATTCAGAATCTTTTGTCTTAACTGAGATATCATAATCAGTTTCATAGTCATTTAAAGTAACTATCGATATACCAACTTTAGTCGTATCATCGATTTCTATTAAAGTAACTTCATCTTCACTGATAGTACCATCTCTAGAATATTCGATGATGACTTTATCGCCAGGGCTCTTACCTTGAATATACTCTTGAAAGTCTTCTAAGTTAGAGTACTCTACCCCATCGATCGAGATGATTTCGTCCCCATACTTGAGATTAGTGATGGCATCCTTATTGACATACGTAACTAAATGTCTAGTATTATATTCACTATAGTTAATTCCAGAAGAGACATATGCTACATACTCAGCATTAGCAATGGCTTCTTGCATATATATCTTATCTATTTCGATACTTTCATCTAACGATTCATCATCATAAGTTATATTATCGCTAGATACGATATCCCAGTTCGGTATAAACTGTGCTAGAAGTAAAAATGGTGCTGTCCCTTTGACCATACTTACATATGTCATAGATATACTTCCATCTTCAGAATACAAGTGATTCCCCTCGATTCTCTCACTCATGTTAATAGCCCCTCCTGGAGTATAGATTACATAGGGAAACTCATAAGTTAATCCCAAATACATGAGAATTATAAATATTAAGAACTTCCATTCTTCACGAACAAAAGATATTATTTTCATGTAGAATGGTTTTTTCTTCTTTCCATCCGTATTTTTTGTTTCTTCCAAATTCATCATCCTTTCAAATTATGATAATTATTTTTTATGTAGTAATCATAATCTTTAATATGAAACATTTTCTAAATCGATGTTTATTATTTATATTTAGTCTCATCTTTCTTTTAATGTTTAAATATTCTAATTTAATTAAAACTTCTATCATTAATTCTATTGATTTATGGTTTAATAGTCTCATCCCTTCGATGTTACCGATGTACTTGATAATAGATATCTTAATTAACTATGGTATCATCGATATTCTTTATAGTATATTTAAGAGTAATATACCTATCATTTTTATAATATCGATACTTACTGGAACACCATCTAATGCTAAGTATATATGTGAATTTTATAAAGAAGGATTGATTTCTGAAGATAGTGCTAATCTTTTGTTATCATTTGCTTATTCTCCTAATCCATTATTTATATTCTCTATAATAAATGATAAGAAATTATCACTAATCGTCTTAATATATATTTATATTACTGACTTTATTTTATATTTTATCTTTAAGAATATTCTTAAAAGTACATTTAGTTTAAAGAAAGATATTCGAGCTTTACCTTTTATCGATTGTCTTACTTCATCTATTTATAAGTCCTTTAAAACATTGATACTCATCTTAGGAGTTACTATTTTCTTTGGTATCATAAATACTTTGTTATTTACTTTAAATATCGATGAAGAATTTATAATATCCATTTTAGAACTTACTAATGCTTTAGGTATCATACTTAAAAATAATAGAAATCCTCTCTTGATCATGTTTGCTT
>CAZIUY010000007.1:0-12333 GCA_964542625.1 uncultured Muribaculaceae bacterium
TAATTGGATATTGCCATTTTTAATATAATAGCAAATCCTAACTCATGTAGTTGGTATGCCGTTTTAATGGTCATACCATCTTTTTTAATTGTTATCACTTTTTAAATTTATATTTTCACTCCATAAAGGAAAGTCTAAAGGATAGACAAACACGTATTCTTAATACGCGTTTACTATAGGTAAATGTAATGATTCTTTGATATGAGAATACTAATAAAAAGGATTATGAATCCTAGAAATTATAATTTGACATATCCCCCAATTTCTATTATAATAGGGAACCAATTAAAGGGGGTTTTTATATGAGTGAAAGGATTATAAACAAATTAATCTTTAAAAATATACTCAAAATATGCTTAATTATCACACTAGTGATAGTAAGCTATAGTCATATATCGATGAATAATTTAACGGAGGCAAGTATCATCGCCGATTCATACTCTAGCATGAATAATGATATACAGTTTACTTATTCAAGAAAAATAGATGACATCTTAAAGAGTGATGATGTCTTAGATAAATATGAACTTTATATCAAGAATCCAAGTACGAATACTAAAAAAGTTTCGATAGATTTAATTATTACAAACTATCAAAGAGAAGATATAACACTCGAGTTTGCAGGTCAATCTATCGATTTAAGTAATATCGAACCATCTAGTGAAGCAACGATTATTACTCTAAAAGAAATCGAACTAGGTGCTTATCAAACATATGAAGAAAGTCTTTCCGTTCTCGGTAAACAGTTTACAGAGCTCTCTTCTATAATCGAGTTTAATGTTAAAGAGAGTATTGTATAAAAATGTCAAACTAACCTCCAAATTATATATATAATTAATATTTTTGCTATAATTTAATATAAGAAAGTAGGAATAATTATGAAAGTATCAGTAGGAGTTAGTAATAGACATATACATTTAACAAAAGAAACTTATAAGTATTTGTTTAATAAGGATGAACTAGAAGTACGAAATTATCTCAATCAAGTAGGAGAGTTTGCCTCGACTGAGACTGTCGATATCGAATATGCTGGATTAGTTATCGATCATGTTCGCATCGTGGGACCATTTAGGGCTCATAATCAAGTCGAACTTTTGAAAAGTGATTTAGACTTTCTAGGATTAAGTGCTCCTGTACGACGTAGTGGAGAATTAGATGATACTCCCTTTATCGATGTAAGACATGATGATAAAGTAATCAAAACTGATGGCGTCATAAGGGCAGAACGTCATGTCCATGTACCTCGTAAAGATGAAGTAATATTAGATCTTCACGAAAGAGATAAACTGTTAGTTACTGCCCCAACTAAGACTTTTACAGCTATGGTCAAAGTAAGCGATAATGGATACTTGGAATTACATATTGATAAAGATGAAGCAGAAGAATATCAACTTAAAAATGGTGATGAAGTAAATATAGAAAAACTTTAATAATTTATACCTTAAAAGGGTTTATGGGTGAAGAATCATGAAATGGAATATAAAGAATATAGAGATTAAAAACAGAATTGTCCTTGCACCGATGGCTGGTATTTCTAATCCAGCCTATATCAAAATATGTGAAGATATGGGAGTCGGTTATGCTGTCAGTGAATTAATAAGTTCTGAAGCAATCGTAAGAAATAATAAAAAGACACTCGAAATGTTAAAGGGAATCGATGATATAAAGATTCCATTAGCCATTCAAATATTTGGTTCTGACCCTCTCGTTATGGCTCGTGCTGCTAAGTTTCTAGTAGATGAGTATTCTGTTAAGATTATCGATATAAATTTGGGGTGCCCTGTACCTAAAGTTGCTATTAAAGCACGTGCTGGTAGTGCCCTTTTAAAAGAGCCTAAAAAAGTATATGATATAGTAAAAAGTGTAGTATCTGCAATCGATGTTCCCGTTACCGTCAAGATACGTAGTGGTTGGGATAGCAATCATATAAATGCTATCGAAATTGCCAAAATATGTGAAAGTGCTGGTGCTAGTGCTATAGCCGTACATCCACGTACACGTGCCCTTGGATATGCTGGACGTGCTGATTGGAATATTATCAAATCCGTAAAAGAGTCTGTAAAAATACCTGTAATAGGTAATGGAGATGTCTTGACTAGCGAAGACTTCAATAATATGCTGATACAGACTAATTGTGATGCCGTCATGATAGGTAGGGGTTTATTAGGGAATCCCTGGCTTATTAGAGAAATTTTAGCAAATCAAAAAGGCGAGATTATACCAGAACCTACACTAGAAGAACGTATCTCTATGATAAAGAAACATTATGAACTTCTTTTAAAATATAAACCTAGTAAGTTAGCACTTTTAGAACTCAGAACAAATATAGCTAAGTACTTAAAAGGTCTACCAAACAGTAGTGAAATAAAGACGAGATTATTTACCGCTAGTAGTGGTGAAGAATTATTTAAAATATTAGATGATTATTATGATGCTTGCTCCTAATCAACTGTTGTAAGTACATTTGAAATGTTAAAATTTTGTCGTGGAGGCTTTTAATAATGGCTAATAAATCTAACTTAGAGAAAATATATAAAGTAAAATGTGAAAATGGCTATTACTTATTCAAATTAAAATCACTCTTAGACAGTAAAAACATATCTAAAAATTCGGTTATTGTAAAAAAAGAAATAGATTTTAATAGTATGCAACGATTAGTTACGGGGAATCTTACTCGCATAGATTTAAATATAGTCGCCAAGTTATGTAACGAATTAGACTGTACAATGGAAGATATTGTCGAATATATAAATGAGGATAAATAATTCTCTTTTTTCTTTTAAAGTGGTAATACCAGGTCACAGAAAAATTTTTAATTTTATGCAAAAATGTAGGTGGTGACCAAAATGACAAATGAAAGATTCCCCAAAAAAGAGTATGTGAATCTTCGCAGTAAGATATCATATAATATTAGAAAATATCGTAAAATTAGAAATTATACCCAAGAAGAATTAGCAGAATTTGCCGATATTTCCTATGATTTTATGAGAAGAATTGAGTCATCCAATGGAGAATGTGGTTTCTCAGTCTTTACTCTCTATAAATTAGCATTAGCACTAAATGTCGGAGTAGATGAATTGATGGAAACCAATATCGAAGATACGAGTAAAGAATAATAAAATCTATTATCTCTAAGTTAATCTTAGTTTTTTTATTAATATTATTTTAGTAAAATCAAGTAAATGTTATTGAAATTAATTTTTCTTTTTTGTATAATTAAGATAATAGAGAGGGCGATGCAGATGAATAAAGCCTTGAACAAAGTGATTAAGACTCATGTTTTACTGACGGTGTTGACTGTATTTGCAGTAGTACTTTTGACAGTCGGTGTGACTTATTCTATATTTACAGCTCAGAATAAAAATACAGAAAATCAATCTATAGCAGTCGGTAATTTAAGTGTAGATTTAAAGAGCATTACGGGAGCACTTGTCTTAGATGACTTGTATCCAGAAGAGGCTATCGATATTACGGATGAATATAAAAAATATACCTTTACTATCGAGAATAGTGGAACATATGATTTAAAATATCAAATATATTTAATAGATTCGACAGACGATTTAATAAGTAATAATACGAAGTATGCAAGTTATAAGACTCTAACTTCTAATTATTATAAATATATAAACTATAAGTTAGATGGTAATAGTATTCCTGCTAATTTAGAATCTATTTATGAAAATGGCAGATTTACTATCCTTTCTGGAACTATCGAAGCTGGGGCTAGTGAAGAACACTCTTTACAATTCTTCTTAGATAGTAAAGATACGACTACAACTGGGGCACCAAACGATATAAATGGAAGTGTATTATCTTTAGATATATATATGGATGCTTCGGCATCTAATACAGTAACGGATGATATCATTGCTTCTATAGATGATAGTACTAGTTATGGAGGTGTTAAGACGATAGAAGATGAATATGGTACATCATATTATTTCTATGGATCTGTAGAAAATAACTATGTCAAATTTGCTGATATGTACTGGCGAATATTGAGAATAAATGGCGATGGAACGATGAGGTTAATTTATGATGGAACGACTACTCACGAGAATAAAGATACATCTATCGATAGAGTAGCTATCGTTGCAAGCTCATTTAACGATTATTACGATGATGCTAAATATGTCGGATATATGTATGGTGGGTCTAATAAGGTGACTTCTACTTCTAAAGAGAGTGCAATAGAACCCGTTACTGACTCGACTATTAAGACAGTGATAGACTCGTGGTATAAAGCGAATATCGTCGATAAAAATTATAGTAATGACCTCGCCGATAGATACTTCTGTGGAGACCGTAGTACAGCTTCTAGTATAGATACGTGGTTTATTGGCGATACGACTTTAGGATATGGTAATAATCAAACAGCATACGCACCATACAATAGATTAGAGAGTACATCTTATAGTCTCTTGTGCTCTAGTGCTAGCGATGCATATACAAAAGATACTATAGGTAATGGTGCCTTAACTTATCCAGTGGGATTAGCAAGTGCCGACGAATTAGCTTTAGCAAGTAATCAAACAACTGATTCATTCGTAAATAAGGGCGTATCTTATTGGACGATGTCACCAAGTAAATATACTGATAGTGCATATGTCTATTCTCTAAGTTCCGATGGACAAATTACTTCTAGTGAAGTATCCTCTAAATTAGGAGTCGTACCTGTTATCAATTTATCGAGCGAATATACGAGCAAGATGGTTGGAACTGGTAAGATTACGAACCCTTATAGAGTAGAATAAGTATTTTTATAAAAGATAAAGAACTATTTCGATAGTTTTTTCTTTTTTCAAAGTAAATAAAGACAATCCAATAAAAATTTGATACAATAATTTAAAGTTAGGTGATAAACATATGAAAAAAATAGTTATATTTGGTGGAGGAACGGGGTTATCTTGTTTACTTTCTGGACTAAAGTTATTTCCCGTCGACGTAACAGCCATTATCTCTGTAAGTGATGATGGAAGTAGTACGGGACAATTAAAAAGAGAATTTGATATTCCCGCAGTCGGTGATGTCGGGAAAGTTCTAATATCTATGGCAAACGTCGATGATGATTTCAAAGAACTATTAAAATACCGTTTTACTAAAGAATCATTCTTAGAAAATCATCCAATAAGAAATATTCTTTTGACAGCTTTAATAGACATTAAAGGAAATCTAACTGATGCGACCAAATATATGTGCAAATTATTAAATGTGAAAGGTACTATACTTCCACTATCTGAAGAAAAAATAGAACTAGTAGGTGTCGGTGGAAAAGGTAAAACATATTTAGGAGAAGAAAATGTCAGACAAAATGTTAAAAATATTAAAAAATTAAAATACGATAAAGATGTAAAAGTATCGAAAGAAATTAAAGATGCTATCAAAAATGCTGATTTAATATTATTATCGACAGGTTCCCTTTATACTAGTATATTACCACATCTCATAGTAGATGACATCAAAGAATCTATCGATAGTTCCTCTGCTCCTATCATGTATATAGCAAATCTCGTTACTCAACCAGGAGAGACAGATAAATATAAAGTAAGTGATCATATTAAGATTCTAAATAAATATTTACTTAAAAGAAAGGTCGATGTCGTCATAGCTAATAATCAAAGCATAGATAAAAGCATCATAGATAAATATTCACTATTAGAAAATAAAGAATTAGTTCCTCTAGATACCGAAGAAATAAAAAAGATGGGAACTAGGATTATCGAGGGTGATATATGTTGTGTAGAAAATGGAGTAATTCGTCATAATGCTATGAAGAGTGCATATCTTATCTTTTCATACTTGATGGAGGAAAATCGATGACTTATACAGGAACACTTAAAGAAGAAATTGCTAAAAGTGCATTGAACGAACTAGAAAATAGGATGCTCTTACTCGGATATATATATACTAATGCTACTTTAGAAAATGATAGATTAATTATCTTTCTAGAAAATAAAAGTGTCGCGGAAAAGTTATTTAAAACATTAAAATTTTGTTATTATATTGAACCTAAGATTACTTTGCGGACACAAAAGAAATTTAAAATAAGGAGAGTCTTTATCTTCGAAATAGATGATCAAAAAGGAGTTCTAATGAGTGAATTAGATAATATTACATTAGAATGCTTAGAAGAAAAGAAGAGTTTTATAAAGGGAGTATTCTTAGCATCAGGGAGTATTAATGATCCTAAAAAGAGTCATTATCACTTAGAGATGATGTTCGATGAAGAGACTAAGAGTAAATTCGTCTTAAAAGTATTAAAGAGTCTAAACTTTAACTTCAAAATGATCAAACGTGAGAAAAAGTATATGTTATATTTAAAAGCAGCAGAAGAAATAAGTGACTTTATTAAGATGCTGGGTGCAATCAATTCATTATTCTACTTCGAAGATATTAGAATATATAGAGATCATGCTAATATGGTAAATCGTCTTAATAATTGTGAACAAGCAAACTATGAAAAATCGCTTGCTAAGAGTGATGAACAGCTCGCCATGATAAAATTTCTTAAAGAAAACGATTATATGAGCCTTCTAGATGAAAAGACACAGGAAGTTGCAGAATATCGCACTCGTTACCCAGATGAATCATTTCAATCTCTTGCTAACATCATTTCTTTAGAAACAAATAAAAAAGTTTCCAAATCGTATATAAACCACCACTTTCGTAAAATAGATGATATATATACGAAGATTAAAAATCACTCAAAATGAGTTGCGAACATCATCATTTCTATGGTATACTTAAGACTGTAAGGAATGATAAAATTGGGGAACAAAATAAATATTAATATTAATAACTTATTTACGATAAGTATGGATGCTGGAGTCACTATTAAAGATATTATTCATGACTATAAAAAAGTTACTGGTAAGTCCGTCATGGGTGCCAAGATAGATAATATCATAGTGGATTTCGATACCATATTAACGGAAGATACGAGAATAGACTTTTTTGACTATACTACTCATGAGGGTAATAAGATATATCAAGCTGGATTAAAGTTCGTCATGATAATGGCCGTCAAAGAATTATGGAATAAAGCAGTATCTTTTAAGTTTTCAATCGATAAAGGTATATATGCAGAAATCGATCATCGTCTTACTGATAAAGATATCGATGACTTAAAATTAAAAATGTCTGAAATAATCTCTGATGATTATGAAATTAAAAAGTGTGTTACTAAAAAGACAGACGCTATCAAATACTATGAATCTGTTGGAGAAAATGAAAAAGCTCAAAATATTCAAAATATCCCTAATAATTATGTAGAACTCTTTAGTATCGATCACACATATAATTACTTCTATTCAGATATGCCAGCATCTACTGGCGAATTAAAACTTTTTGACTTAGTTAGAATCGATAAAAATTCTTTAGTACTCCTTTATCCAAGGGCTAACTCGAACTATAAGTTACCACACTTCGTATATAATGATAAGATTTATAAAGAGATAAATAAATTTAATAAATGGGCAACATCTATGAATGTCGAATATGCTTCCGGTATAAATAAATTAGTCGCGGATTCTAAGATTCAGATGTTTATCAAAATGGATAATATCTTCATAAACGATTCACTATATACGATTGCTAAAGATATAACTAAAAAGAAAGATATCAAAGTCATCTTAATTGGAGGTCCATCATCTTCTGGTAAGACGACTAGTGCTTGCAGGTTACATACATACTTACAGACATTCGGTGTCAAACCTATCGTCATAAGTGCGGACGATTACTTTAAAGATAGAAAAGATACTCCGCGAGATAAAGATGGTAACTATGATTTCGAGTGTTTAGAAGCACTAGATTTAACACTATTTAATTCGACTATCGAAAACTTACTTAAAGGAAAAAGTGTCAAATTACCGACATTTAACTTCCTAACTGGAGAAAAAGAATATAAGAGGGAACCTATTACTATGCAAGAAGACAATGTCTTGTTGATAGAAGGATTACATTGTCTAAATGATAGATTGACTACTAATATCGATAGGAGTGCTAAATATAAAATATTCGTCTGTCCACTAACACCACTTAGCATCGATAGACATAACCACTTATCGACGACAGATATGCGTCTTATCAGGAGGATAGTACGTGATAATAGAGTACGTGGTAATAGTGTCAATGATACACTGAACTCTTGGAATAAAGTCAAAGATGGGGAAGATAAATACATTTTCCCATATACATATGATGTCGATGCCGTCTTAGATACCGCGTATTCCTATGAATTAGGCATCTTGAGAGTTTTTGCAGAGCCACTCTTATATAGAGTTCCCATGAGTTCTTGTTATTATGAAGAAGCGAGAAGACTATTAGGATTACTTAGAAACTTCTTCCCTATATCATCTGAATACATAGAAGATGATAATACATTAAGAGAATTTATTGGTGGAAGTATATATGAAAAATAAAGGTGGTATAAATGAAAAAGAGAATAGCTATAAATGGTTTTGGTAGAATAGGTAGATTAGCCTATAAAGAATTAATAAGTGATAATGATATAGATATCGTTGCAATCAATGACTTGACGACAATAGAAGACTTAGCTTATTTAATTAAGTATGATTCTATTCATGGAACATTCAATAAAGACATTCAGATAGAAAATGATGAACTTGTATGTAACGACAAACATACTAAAGTATATTCTATTAAAGATGCTAAGGATTTACCATGGAAAGAATTAAATATAGATTTAGTATTAGAGTGTACAGGTGCTTATACAAAATTAGATAGTGCCTTAGATCATATAAAGTCTGGAGCCAAACACGTCCTAATAAGTGCCCCAGGTAAGGGTGATATGAAGACGATTGTCTATGGTGTAAATGAGAGTACTCTCGATGGAAGTGAACTAGTAATAAGTGCAGCCTCATGTACGACTAACTGTCTAGCTCCTGTATTAGACGTCATAGAAAAAGAGTTCGGTATTGCTTCTGGCTTCATGACGACAGTCCATGCTTATACTAATGATCAAGTTAACTTAGATGTCCAACATAAAAAAGGGTTTATGACTCGTCGAGGAAGAGCGTGTGCTCTAAATATTATTCCAACATCGACGGGAGCTGCAAGTGCTATTGGTAAAGTTATTCCCAAATTAGATGGTCTCCTCTCTGGAAATGCTCTAAGAGTACCCGTCGGGGATGGATCTTTAATAGACTTGAGTCTAAATCTTAAAAAACACCCTACTAAGGAAGAAATAAATGAAGCATTCATGAATCATAAAAGTGAAGTATTAGATATTACTTATGATCCAATCGTTTCGAGCGATATAAGAGGTATTCGTCTAGGAGCTTTAGTAGATGGCGAACTAACGGAAGTAATCGAAACTGACGAGTGTCTTGCTAAGATAGTTGCCTGGTACGATAATGAATTAGGATATACTGTCCAAATGATTAGAACTATGAAATACTTTTTAGAATTATAGTTCTTTTTTTATTGTATTTATCCTGAAAAACGGCCCAAAATGGCACACAAATTTGACATAATGCATAATATATGGTAATATATAGCCCGTTCGTTCGAATTGGAGGTTTTGAACAAAAATGAAGACAAATATGGTTTTAAAGACCATTAAGAACATGGTATTTTCCGTTGTAGTATTATTACCATTACAATTCAACTCTGAAATATTACCATCTCTAAATTTTAGTACAACCGAAAATGATAATATCGTTAGTTATAGTGATGGAGAATTACCCTCGGCTATGCCGAAAGTAGTACTCTTGAGTTTGGATGAAGATTATTGTGATATTGAATGCTTTCTCGATCGAAATTCATCGACGATCGAATTTATGTCTAATGCATTTAAAATAAAATATGAAGATATATATAATGACTTAATAGAAGTAAATAATCTGGGTGATTACAGTGAATATAATATCGGTGCTTTAAAAGATGAAAATGGAGAACTTTTACAATATAATTCTTTTGAAGAAGGTTTAATCGAATATTTATTTACTTTTTCTAAGAATAATCCTAAGTTAGTAACGAAGACTGTTACTCCATATACTGGTGATGCTAGTTATATCGAAGACTTGATAAAGTATTTTACTTCTATTTATACTAATGTCGATTATACGACGGCGGTTGCTATAGGTGCCGCGGAAAGTGGTTATTATCAAGTTAAATATATGCTTAAATGTAATAATATCTTTGGTGGTATGTCCTCGAATGGTCTAATAAAATATAAGACGATCGAATATGGAACATTATCATATATTAGGATGCTTTCTAAAAATTATTATGGAAAGGGTTTAGATACTATTCAATCTATTGGACGAGTATATTGTCCATCGTATGATGAATATGGTAATAAAGTTGCTAGTCCTCATTGGATAAATTTAGTAAAGACTGCTATGACAAAGTACGATGGTACTTATGAAGAAGTAACAGTAGAACATCTGATAGAAACCAAAGAATAGGCAAGTAGTTGTATTTCTACTTGTTTTTTTAATATCATATATTGATTATTCGCGATATTTTTTTGTATAATATAATCATAAGAAAGGGTGATATATTTGATAAAATTCTTAAAAGACATCGATTTAAAGGAAAAGAGAGTAATACTGAGAGTAGACTTCAATGTACCAATAGTCGATGGAGAAATTATCGATACACATAAAATAGATGAGGAATTAAAGACGATAGATTATCTCGTCAAAGAACAGTCTAAAATTATAATTTTATCTCATTTTGGACGTATCAAACGTGAAGAGGATAAGTTAACTAATTCATTGAAGCCAGTCTTCAATTATATAAAGGGATTAAATAAATACGATATTTTATTTTCTTCAGTACCTATGGGTGATATGCTTACTAATATGGCACGTACACTAAAGCCTGGACAAATAATATTAGTAGAAAATACACGTTTTTTAGATTTACAGGGTAATTTAGAAAGCTCTTGTGACATTCAATTATCGATGTACTGGGCAAGTCTTGCCGATGTATATATAGATGATGCTTTTGGTAGTATGCACAGAAATCACGCTAGTACGACAGGAATACCTAAGTATTTACCTAGTGCGGCTGGACTCTTAGTAGAACAAGAAATAACTAATATCGAGCCATTAATTAAAAATCCCGAAAGACCTTTCGTCGTCGTCATGGGAGGATCTAAACTAGATGATAAGATTACACTCATTTATAGCCTTGCGGAAATTGCTGATCATATCCTCTTAGGTGGTGGTATAGCCAATACCTTCTTGAAAGCTGCAGGTTATGAAGTTGGTTCTAGTCTAGTAAGTAATGATGTATTAGAAACGGCGAGGGCGATTCTAAAAGAATATCCAGATAAGATAATTTTACCAAAGGATGTCATTACCTCACCAACATATAATGATGAAAAGTATGAACTAAAGAAAATAGATGAAGTGGCAATAGATGATATTATCGGAGATATCGGTATCGATGCTATAACGAACTTTAAGAGAATATTAGATAGTGCTAAGACGATATTCGTTAATGGTACAGTCGGTATGTATGAAGAAAAGCCTTTTTCGAATGGTACTCAAGAAATCTTACGAATAATTTCTTTATCTAATGCTAAAAAAATAGTCGGTGGGGGTGATGCTGCATCAGCTGTCTCAAAGTTTAAATATCAAGATAAGATGGATTTTATCTCTACTGGTGGTGGGGCAACTCTTGCGTATATTGCTGATCATACACTTCCTGGAATCAAAGCAATAGAGGAAAGTAATTATCATGAAGAGAATTCTAATTAACTTAAAAGATTGGTTAAATTATAAAGAGAATGTAAATTATGCTAGTGCTATTGAAGACTTAGATATCACAGTTTTTCCATCCTTACCATACTTACACCTTTATCAGAATTGTAATGTAAAAATAGGTGCACAGAAAATTTCATCATTCGATGCTGGACCTCATACGGGCTCTATTAGTGCTAAACACTTAAAGGACTTTAACGTAACTTCCGTCATCTTGAATCATAAAGAATGTCAAATTAATGAGCAGGAGAATCTGATTGCTAAAATTAAAAATGCTCAAAAATACGAAATTGAATCCATCATTTGTCTTCAATCGAGTAATACTCTCGATATTATAAATATCGCTAGTGCACTAGAAAAAACTGGAACTAAAGGTGTATCGATAGCCTATGAACCATTAGAAGAATTGAATACTACCCTAGCAACTAAGAACTTACAAATTATCAAGAAACAATTAAATGGATATAATCTACCTTTCATATATGGAAGTAATATAGATGCTAGTAATATATTAGAGTACGATAAGTCACTAGATGCCGATGGCTATTTAATTAGTAGTCACGCATTAAATGTAGATAGTCTTAAACAAATTATA
>CAZIUY010000008.1:0-11433 GCA_964542625.1 uncultured Muribaculaceae bacterium
CACCTAAAAGTGACCTTGCCGCGAATGAAATGTATTACCTAGGTGAAAAACATATTATCGAGTATGATGGAGTCAGTAAGACTTATATAGATGGAAATAAAATTATCAGTAAGGACGCAAGTGAACTACAAAAATACTTAAATAATCAATGCAATATTATATTTAATTCCCGGTTAGAAAGACTTAAGAGTCAGTTTAATGATTTACCAGAATTTACTCTAAGAATAAGACATATGACTACTAGATGGGGTGTATGTAATACCAAAAGTATGACTGTTACATTAAATTCTGAATTAATTAAAAAAGATGTATCTTTAATAGATTATGTTATCATACACGAGTTATGTCACTTTAAGTATATGAATCATTCTGCACTTTTTTGGAGTGAAGTAGAAAAGTATTATCCATATCATAAGATGGCTAGAAAGATGTTGAGGGAAAGTC
Source organism: uncultured Muribaculaceae bacterium (assembly GCA_964542625.1). Classification (GTDB taxonomy): domain Bacteria; phylum Bacillota_I; class Bacilli_A; order RF39; family UBA660; genus RUG11867. The sequence continues at coordinate 445 of CAZIUY010000008.1, forward strand.
AAAATGATTGAATCGAGTTATAATGATAAAGTTAAATATTGGGTAAAATTACGTGATAAAAAGTATCAAAGACTAGAACACAAATTCTTAGTGGAGGGCGAACACTTAGTAAAAGAAGCTAAAAAGTCGGGTAAACTATTAGAGGTAATATCTCTAGAAGAACAAGACTTCGGGGTAGAAGATACTATTGTAAGTGAAGCGGTAATGAAAAAAATTACCAGTCTCGATAGTATCCCTAGAGTAATCGGTGTAGCAAGAGTATTAGAAGAAAAAGAAATACGTGGTAATGTTCTCTTACTAGATAGAGTAGCAGATCCTGGAAATATGGGTACCATCATCAGAAGTGCTGTTGCGTTCGATATAGATACTATCATCCTCGGAGATGGATGTGTATCGATATATAATCCTAAAGTCGTAAGAGCTACTGAAGGTTTATTATTTCATATAAATATAATACAAAAAGATTTATTAGAAACTATAAATGAGTTAAAGAATAAAGACTATACAGTTTATTCCACTGATGTTACTGGAGGAGAAGTTTTAGAAAAAATTAAGTTTACTAATAAAACTGCCATTCTAGTTGGAAGTGAAGCATCTGGAGTAAGTGAAAACCTATCTCATCTAGCAGACTATAAACTTTATATCGAGATGAATTCACTATGTGAAAGCTTAAATGTCGGGGTTGCAACTTCTATCATTTTATATGAATTAGCGAAGAGTAAATAATTATATTAAAATTCTCATGTATGCTACACGAATTATTGTACTTGATAAATGTTAAAAAATAATCTATAATGTTTATAGACGAAAGTAGTTGCCCCTTTGGGTGTTTCACTAATCGTTAGTTGCACACCGTCTAGTACGGTGTTTTAATCTTGCTTGTTGCTTATATAATCTATTGAGACTCACAATTTTTATAATATATCGTAAAATATAATATGAAGACGATAAGAATGGATGAATATACTCCAAGTATGGGTATCCTCGTTTCTTTAGAAGATGAAGAAGACTTCGTTAGCATTAAGGGTAGTATTAGAATGGATATAGATAAAGTCTTAAGTAATCCCAGTAAATATTTAGATAAAAATAAAACCTATTATTTTTATTGTACTAAGGGTTCGAGGAGTAGGAGAATAGTTCAGATACTAGGAGTATATGGTTATAAAGTTGTAAAGGTGGTTAAATAAACACCTTTTTTATTTTAAAAAAAAGTATTTTATGATATATTTAATATGGTGGAGACTATGAAAAAACTATTTAAAGATATGGATAAACCCCTTTTAATTGTTACAGTCATACTGTGTGTCATAGGCTTAGTAATGGTCTTTTCTGCATCTAGTATATCGGCAGTACTTCAATATAAAGTAAATACTTATTATTTCTTCACAAAACAATTAATCTTCATGCTCATCGGTTTTATTATAGGATTTACGTTCTTATTGAGAGTACCAACTAGTAAGTATCATTATGTCAAAAGTTTACTCATGATAATAATCGTCATTCTTTTAGGTGGTTTAATATTATATGGTACAGTAACCAATGGTTCTAAGAGTTGGTATAAAATTGGACCTGTGTCACTACAACCTAGTGAATTTGCTAAGACAGTTGTAGTTCTCTATATGGCGTGTTATTTTGGAAAAAATATCAACTGTACTAAGAGATTCTTCTTTTTAAGACCGATTATTGCTTGTGCTATCGTCGTTGGACTCATATTCTTACAGCCTGACTTAGGTACAGCGGTCATAATTGCTTTATGTGTATTTGGTATGTTCTTGGCTTTGCCATTTTCTAAAAAAGATAAAGATGTTAAAGTATTCAAGATTATCGGTTCTGTTTTAGTTTTATGTGCTATCGTCCTCATGGTTTTTGGTGGAGATTTACTTTCTAAGAGTTCACTTGGACAAAAGATTCTAACGGGAGAACAGCTAAGTAGACTTACTTATCGTGCACCTTGTAGTAGATATCAAGAGAAAACTGGTTATCAAGTATGTAATGGTATAATTGCCATCAATAGTGGGGGATTGTTCGGTGTAGGACTCGGAAATAGTACCCAAAAGTATTTATATTTACCGGAAGCACACACTGACTTCATATTTCCTATCATCGTAGAAGAACTAGGTAGTATTGCTGGCATCATCATCATCTTACTTTATATCTATATGTTATATAGAATCTTGAAGATTGCTAAAAGTGCTCGAGACTTAACTGGTTCACTTATTGCCTATGGAACATTTTTGACAATTCTATTACATTTGATAATCAATTTTGGAGGAATACTAGCAATAATCCCTCTAACAGGTGTACCAGTACCTCTCTTATCATATGGTGGAAGTGTTACCTTAAATACATTAATCATGTTATTTTTGACTTTGAGAGTTTCCATAGAAGCCAAAGAAGATAAACTAAAGAAAATAAGTAAAAAATAGATTTTCTAAATATTTTATGATAGAATACTAAGACAAATTGGGAGGTGGATATATGAATACCGTTGCTTTAATCGGTAGACCTAATACAGGTAAAAGTTCTCTATTCAATAGATTAATTGGAGAAAAAAAGTCTATTATTATGGATGACCCAGGAATAACTCGTGATCGTATATATGGTAAAGTTACATACAATGATAAATCATTTTATTTGATCGATACTGGGGGAATAGATTTATCGAAAGAAAAATTTAATGATAGAATCAAGATACAAGCAGAACTTGCTATAGAAGAATCCGATGTCATCGTATTCGTAGTAGATGGATTAACTGATTTGACTTTGAATGATAAGACTATCGCTCACTATTTAAGTAAGACTAAAAAGAAAGTGATAGTCGCAGTCAATAAGATAGATAACGAATTACGTGAAGAAAATATCTATGCTTTTTATGAATTAGGATTCGATATAGTGATACCTGTCAGTGCAGAACATAAAAGAGGTATTACCAAATTATTAGATGAAATTACAGATGGGATGAATGCAACACCGACTTTGCCAAAAGATGATATCCTGAGATTTTCCTTTATCGGTCGACCTAATACGGGGAAGAGTAGTTTAACTAATGCTCTACTGAATATGGAACGTTCCATCGTTTCAGATATCGCAGGAACTACTAGAGATGCCATCGATACGAAATTTAATTACGAAGGGAATCCTTATATCGTCGTCGATACGGCAGGATTAAGAAAAAAAGGTAAAATATTCGCATCAGTAGAGAAATATAGTTTAATTCGTACTTTAAGGGCTATAGAAGAATCCGATGTATGCGTCCTCGTTATCGATGCCGAAGAAGGTATTATCGAGCACGATAAACACATAGCCTCTTATGCAATAGATGCTGGTAAATGCTTAGTAATCGCCGTCAATAAATGGGATACAGTAAAAAATCAAAATATAGAAATTAAGACGTGGACATCAAGAATAAGAAATGAGTTTCAGTTTGTACCTTATGCTAAGATAGTATTTTTAAGTGCCAAGACAAAAAAGCGTATTAATACCTTGATGCCAGCGATTATTTCATCATACGAAAATGCGACGAGGGAAATTAAGACTAGCATATTAAATGACGTTATAGAAGAAGCACAATTATTACATCCAGCACCGAGTTATAAGGGAAGAAGACTTAAAATATATTTTGTAAATCAATCGGGAATTAAACCTCCTAAATTTACTTTTAATGTAAATAATAAAGGTTTAGTACATTTTTCTTACGAGAGGTATTTAGAAAATACTTTAAGAAAAAATTTTGAATTAGAGGGAACTCCTATCGTCATACAATTTAAGAATAAGAACGATAAAGTAATGTAAACAAACATCCTTTTAATAGACCTCTAATTCTTTTTTTGATAAAATAAATATGAAAGTAGGGGATATCATGAAGTTAGTTTTAGTTAGACATGGAGAATCTATTTGGAATTTAGAACATAGGTTTACTGGTTGGACTGATGTCGAGCTCACTAAAAAAGGTATAGAAGAAGCTAAGAGTTCTGGTGAGATAATCAAGCAATTAAATATCGACTTTGGTATAGCCTATACTTCTTATTTAAAAAGAGCAAGTGATACCTTAAAGTATATACTAGAAATAATTGGACCAGTTAAGACGAGAGCATCATATAAATTAAATGAAAGACATTATGGAGCCCTACAAGGGAGGACTCATGAAGAAGTAGAAAGGGAAGTCGGCAAGGAGCAAGTCTTAATTTGGAGACGTAGTTATGATGTTAAACCTCCTGAATTAGATATAACTGATGCAAGATTCCCAGGAAATGATCCTAAATATAAAGATATCTTAAAATTTGAATTACCTTTAAGTGAAAGCTTAAAAGATACCTTAGAACGTGTCACGGAATATTTTGAAAGTGAGATTAGTACCTTCTTACGTATCGGTGAAAATGTCTTAGTAGTAGCAAGTGGTAATACCCTAAGAGCATTAGTTAAATATTTAGAACATATAAGTGATGAAGATATCATGAAACTAGAAATTAAAACTGGAGAAGTCATCGTCTATGATTTAGATGACGAACTTCATATTAAACATAAAAATAAATATAACGTATCTAACTAAAAAAGACACATGGAAATGTGCTTTATGATTCAACTTTTATAGCTTTCATTGGACAATGTTCTGCGGCATCTTCGACACAAGCTATAAGTATATCATCCTCGATTTTGCTATCGAGCTTATTATATGCTTCATTAGTTTCATCATCTAAATCAAAGACTTCTGGACAGAAATATAAACAATTACCACAGCCGATACATCCTTCTATTTTAATATTCACCGATAATTCCTCCATTTCTATATATGATAATTATAATTGATAATTTAATACCCGTCAACTAAAAAAGTCCTAGTTAAACCTCGATAATAGTTGCAATAACCCGTTTTAAAGTGATATAATCATATTAATACAAACGGAAGGAGGGATTATTTGAAATGACTAAAGTAGTGGTTACTAATGGAAATGTCGATGGTGCTCTAAAGAAGTTTAAAGTTAAAGTCGCTCGTAGTGGTGTCCCTTCTGAACTTAAGAAACACAAGTGCTATACTAAGCCAGGTGTTAAAAGACGTGAAGAAAAGAAAGAACAAATTAGAAATGCCCATAAAAGAAAGAGAAATTATTAAAGACTATAGATTTAGTCTTTTTTATTTACATTATAAAAATTAATTTCTTGAAAGCCATTATACTTGATAGTATAATTATTTTGAGGTGTATAAAATGGTAGAATGGTTAGTCCAATGGTTCTTGAGAGTATTTGGAGTATTTACTACTAACTTAATGGGTAAATATATAAGTATATTTTTAATATCTTTGATGCCTATCTTAGAACTTCGTGGAGGTCTCATCGCGGCATCTTTAATGGATTTACCTATGTGGAACTCATTTATAGTGTGTCTTGCTGCTAATACTTTAATTATACCTTTAGTTCTCTTCTTGATGGAAAACATCATGAACTTTCTATCGCGTTTCCATGTACTTAAGGGTGCTATAGATTGGTTAAAGAATAAAACGCTTAAAAAGAAGTCTACTATCGAAAAGTATGGATTTTGGGGTATCATGTTCTTCGTCGCCGTACCCTTACCAGGTAGTGGAGCTTGGACAGGATGTCTTCTTGCCGTCCTCTTGGGGCTCGATAAGAAAAAAAGTTTTATAGCATCTATGTTGGGAGTCATAATCGCAGGAGTAATCATGCTCATTTTCTCCTATGGAATTTTGAAAGGAATAATCGATTAAAATGGAAATTAAAAAAAATATATGTGAAGTAATATTTAGAGAATACGATATTAGAGGAGAGTATAAAGTACAATTAGATGAAGATGATGCTTATTTAATTGGTTTAGCCGTCGGTACAAAATTGAAAAGCCTTAAAAGGATCAATTGCGTCGTCGGTCATGATAATCGTCTAAGTGGAGAGTCTTTAACTGATGCATTGATTAAGGGAATTAGAAATACAGGAATAAATGTCAAATATCTCGGTTTAGTGACGACTCCTATGTATTACTTTGCGTGTCTATATCTCAAAATAGATTCTGGCGTCATGGTTACTGCTAGTCATAATCCAGTCGGGGATAATGGATTTAAAATAGCACTGGAAAACTACGATAATGCTTGTGGAGAGAAGATTAAAGAGTTATATAATATTATTAAAAGTGAAAACTTTGCAAGTGGAAGTGGTACATTAACCACGTTCGATATAAGAGAATATTACATCAAAGAGATTCTAAAAGGTATCAACTTAAAGAAACGTCTTAAAGTAGTAATAGATCCAGCGAATGCAACAGGTTCGATCATCATCAAAGACATCTTCGATAAAATAAATGCTGAATGTGTATACATAAATGACATAAGTGATGGTAGTTTTCCTCATCACCATCCAGACCCTAGCGTCATAGAGAATATGCGTGAATTAGAAAGTACTGTCAAGAGTACTAAATCAGACATCGGTATTGCTCTCGATGGAGATGCCGATAGAGTAGGTATAGTCGATGAATTAGGACATACTATACCAATAGATATCTTGATGGCTATATTTTGGGATGATATCATGCCTAAAGTAGATAATAAAATAGCCTTATTCGATGTTAAATGTTCAAAAGCCTTAGAAGATGAGATCATTAGACTTGGTGGTACTCCTTATATATATAGAACTGGTAATGCTTATCAAAAAAATAAAATTAAAGAACTAGATTTAGTATTTGGTGGAGAATTATCAGGGCATCTTTTCTTTAGAGATAAGTGGCAAGGATTCGACGATGGAATCTATGCTGGACTAAGACTTATGGAAATACTTTCTAATAGTAATAAACCTTTAAGTAAATTATATGATCATCTAAATAAGTATTATAGTACTAGAGAAGAATATATTCCTATCGAAGAAAGTAAAAAGTTTAAAATAGTCGATGATGTACGTAAATATACAGAAGACAATAATATCAAAGCCATTACTATCGATGGTGTACGTGCTACTTATGATGATGCATGGGCATTAGTTAGAGCGAGTAATACAGGACCAAATTTGACTGTTAGATTCGAAGCAAATAGTCTAGAACGTTTGCAAGAAATAAAAGATGAATATATGAATTTAATCGAAAACTTAAAGAATAGATAAACACTTTCTATTCTTTTTTTAAGCTATCTTTAATAAGATTAATTGGTGAATATAAGTGGGAGAACTAGAGTACGAAAAAAGAAGAATGAAATTAAAAAAGAAAAGTACACTAAGTAAAAAAGAACCAAGTATAAGAAATTATATTAATAGTCTAATCATTAGAATTTTAATTAGTATCATTTTATTCTTTACTTTAATAATATTTATGAATACTAATGAAGAAGTAAATAACTTTGTTAAAGAAGAAATACTTTCTGAAAATATATCATTTACTAAAATTAAAAATATTTATAATAAATATTTGGGAAATATCGTACCATTCGATAACTTAGTAAAGACAGATAGACAAGTATTTAAAGAAGAGTTAGTCTATGATAGTATCGAAGCCTATAAAGATGGTTTTATTCTTAATGTTAAAACTAATTATATCGTCCCCGTCATAACTTCAGGCGTCGTCGTCTTTATCGGTGAAAAAGAAGGATTAGGGAATACTGTAATAATCCAAGGGATGGATGAAATAGATTATTGGTATAGTAACATAGAAAATATCTCTTGTAGTCTATATGATTATGTAGAGTCAGGGACTACTCTAGGCGTCGTCGAAAGTGATAATTTGATACTTACCTTCAAAAAGGCAGGGGAATACTTAGATTTTGACGAAGTTATTAAATAAAATAGATATAAACCCTCTCGTATGGATAATCTTATTAGCAGGATATTTAACTGGATATATTAAATATATAATCTTAGTTTTTATAATTATCTTCATACATGAAATGGGTCATATTATAATTGCTTTAATCTTAAAGAGAAAAATTAAAAAGATATGTATATTACCTTTCGGTGGATACATCTTAATAGATTCACTTATTTCTAGTAATATTATAGAAGATTTATTTATCTCTTTAGGAGGAGTATTATTTCAAGGAGTCTTAGGTGGTATTCTAATATTCTTATATAAATATAATTATATAAATAGTCATATATTTATATTTCTAAATAGTTATAATATCATAATTATATTATTTAACTTAGTTCCGATTAGTCCTTTAGATGGAGCTAAAATATTAAGACTATTCTTAGAGATATTTATACCATTTAAAAAAGTGTTTCTCATAATACTTTTAATTAGTATAATTAGTATCTTTATTACTATTATATTTAATTTAAGAATTATCTTAGATAATATATTTGTCTTTATATTCTTAATATTTACTAGTATTAAAGAATTTAAAGATAAAGAATATATTCTAAATAGATTTTATTTAGAAAGAATTACTCATGAATTTAATTATCCTTATCTGAATATTAAGCAAATATCCTCCATGTATAAAAATAAAAGACATTATATCGATGGTTTAGAAGAAAAAGAGTATTTACTTAAAAATGTTTACAAAACTTAGATACTAAGACTTTATTTTTTTAGTAATTTCAATTATAATGTGTATTAGGGTGATAAGGTTTGAAAAAACGAATATTAAGTGCATTAATTATGTTGATCATATTAGTACCATTTATCATAATAGGAGGTATTCCTTTTAGAATAATAGTAGGAATAATAGGTATTTTAGCATATAAAGAAATATTAGATTTAAGAGAAGAAAAGTATCCAATCAGTATTATCGTAATAGGATTATTAGTACTATTATTATTAATATTTTCTAATAGGGATATAGTTTATTTAAGTATTGGCTTGAATTATAGATATATTGGTATATGTTTTTTAGCAATGTTTATACCGACAATATTTTATTTTGATAACAAAAAATATACTATTAAAGATGCTTTTTTCTTAACTAGTTTCTTGATGTTTATCGGTATTTCTTTTAACTTGATTTCTAATATATTAATTTATGAAAAGACATACTTTTTCTTAATAGTATTAGTTACTATATTAACTGATATATTTGCATACTTTACTGGTATGGTTTTAGGTAAACATAAAATAACATCGATTAGTCCTAAAAAGACCCTAGAGGGTTATATAGGTGGAGTCTTGATGGGTTCTATACTTTCGATGATATATTATATGACTTTTATTGGAAATGCATCTATCTTCGTAGTTTTACCGATTATAATTATCATGTCTATAGCCGCGGAAATAGGGGACTTATTCTTTAGTGCTATTAAAAGAGAAAATAATATAAAGGATTTTTCTAATCTAATCCCTGGTCATGGGGGAGTATTAGATAGAGTAGATAGTTTGACATTCGTCATAATGACATTTATCATCTTTAGAAGTCTTATATAGAAAGGAATTATTATGCTAGCATTTATTTTATTAATTATTATATTAGGAGTTTTGATATTCGTCCATGAACTTGGTCACTTTCTAGTTGCAAAGAATCGTGGTGCTTATGTCTATGAATTTGCTTTAGGTATGGGTCCTAAGATATTCAGTTTTAAAAGGAAGAATAAAAATGATCCAACCATGTATAGTTTAAGATTATTTCCAATAGGTGGTTTTTGTACTATTGCTGGCGAAGTAGATGAAGAAGAAGACTTTGGTATTAAACTCAAAAAAAGTGATTATATGTGTAACAAGAAGTCATGGGAAAAATTTCTCATTCTCGTCGCGGGCGTTACGATGAATTTTCTAACAGGCATCATAATCTTATTCATATCGGCTTTAATTTGGGGTTCTGTAGATCAATCTAGTATTGTTGGGAATGCTCCCGAGGGGTATCCGATATATGATGCTGGCATCGAGGTTGGAGATAGAATCTTAAAGATAGATGGTAAAAGTGCAAAGACCTGGGATAAAATAACTCTCATTCTGAATATGAAACATGAAAGTGATGAATATATCTTTACGGTCGAAAAACAGGATGGAAGCATCGTCGATTATACGATAGTACCTAAAGTAGAAGTGGACGAAGATGGAAATGAGAGTAAAGTTTTTGGAATAGGACAAGATGCGACTAAATATAGTGGATTGATTCCTTCTATCAAATATGCTTTCACTAAGTCATGGTCGATACTTTCTTCTATGGGTACGATTATAGTATCTCTCTGTACTGGAAAATTATCTTTAAGTGCTTTATCTGGTCCTATTGGAGTATATACGATAGTAGGACAAGCTGCTAAGACGAGCGTCGAAAGTGTATTATATCTTATGGCTTATTTAAGTTTAAATTTAGGTTTCATCAATCTCTTACCTATACCAGCTTGTGATGGAGGTAGAGTATTCTTATTACTAATCGAAGTCATCAGAAAGAAAAAGATGAATCCTAAAGTAGAAAATGCTATAAACAATGTAGGATTTGCTATCTTGATTGGACTCATGATAATAATTTCTATCAAGGATGTTATAAACTTATTCTAATAAAACTAGGGAAATAATCCCCTAGTTTTTATTATATTTTCTTATTAGTCATTATACTCTTTGGATATGGTTTACTTATATCTGTTTTACTCAACAAGTAATCGATAGAAACTTCATAATAATCTGCTAATTTACTTAAGTATTCGATAGGTATGACTCTTTTCCCTATTTCATATTCACTATACTGTTGTTGTTTAATGCCTAATATACTGGCAACATCTTTTTGTAACAAATCTCTATCTTCTCTAATCTCCTTTAGTCTATCAATATTCATATAAATCCCTTCTTTAAATTTTCTATATTGACTATACAAAAGAAGTGTTGTAAAATTACTTATATACAAAACATCTTTTGTATCGATAATAAAAAAGCCAGCATATTTTTAAGAGAGGATTGGATTTTATGATGCATAAAAAAAGAAAAATAATAAGTATAATAATATGCTCTATAGTTATACTATCTATTGCTAGTATTACTTATGCTTACTTTAGTAGTACAGTAAATAGTACTAATAAAGAAAAGTTAGCATTATCGACTGGGACTATGGAACTAGTATTTAAAGATAATGA
>CAZIUY010000009.1:0-11423 GCA_964542625.1 uncultured Muribaculaceae bacterium
GACAGCTTTAGTATTATTTGCTACATAAGTTGGCTCGGCATTTGATTGGTTATTGCTGACATTAATATTGATTCCTGCATTTTGATTATTTGGTTGTTTGACTTCTTTCTTAGTGACGATTAAATCATTTTCGGTTTCATAAATTTCAACTTCATCACCTACACTTGGGGTAAAGTTAATATCCGTACTTCTAACCTCCTTGATTCCTCCTTCATCAGTGCCAATAGAGACAATATCTCCATTAACCTTAATTATTTTAGCCATATAAACTGCTCCTTTCACAAATCATTATAACATAAAATTCTATAAAAGACTATTTTGACCATACATCTTTTTACACTATCACTACTTAAAAATGATCCCTAAACCTGATAACGACCTTCGATTCTTTTTAAGCTCCATTCGAATACAATTGAAGTTTGCAAGTTTTTTTCTATAGAACTATGATGCTTTCTTATCACATAATGAGGACATTTTAACTTATTAGTCACAGGAAAAATTAAATTTCTTGAAATAGCAGTACCATTCTTGTATAATATACCTTGAGGTGAAGGAAATGAAAATATTATCAGTGAATTGTGGTAGTTCATCACTAAAATTTACCCTATTTGAATTACCAGAGAAAAAAGAATTAATTAGTGGTACTTTTGAAAAAATAGGCATCGGTAATAGTTTTTATACAATAAAATTAAACGGAGAAAAACTAAAGAGAGAAGTCGACTTAAGAGACCATTCCGTTGCGGTTAAATATCTAATTGATGAGTTAATCGATAACAAAGTAATCGAGAATTTAGATGAATTAGATGGAGTCGGTCACAGAGTAGTTCATGGAGGACAAAAATATAGTGAAAGTACTATCGTGAGTGATGAAGTCTTAGACTCCATCGCAGAATGTTCGGAACTTGCTCCAATCCATAATCCCGCTAATATCGTAGGAATCAAGACATTTATGGAAGCATTACCTACTACTCCACAAGTAGTCGTCTTCGATACAGCTTTCCATCAAACGATGGAAAAAGAAAACTTCTTATATGGTGTTCCTTATTCATGGTACCAAGAATATGGAATTAGAAGATATGGTTTTCATGGAACTAGTCATAGATATGTATATATGACTATATCTGAAAAATTAAAAAGAAATGATTTAAAAATTATAAATTGTCATATTGGAAATGGTTCTAGTCTATGTGCTATTGATTCTGGGAAAGTAATCGATACTTCGATGGGATTCACTCCACTTGCTGGGGTTATTATGGGTACACGTTCTGGAGATATTGATCCTAGTATAATTCCATTTATTATGAAAAAAGAAAATAAAACTTGCGAGCAAGTAATAGATGATTTGAATAAAAAAAGTGGACTACTCGGTATTAGTGGTGTAAGTAGTGACTCACGAGATATCGAAGATGGTATCAAAGAAGGTAATGAGCGTTGTATTTTAGCACAAGAGATGTTATCGAGAAGCGTTGCTAATTACATTGCCATGTATAATAATATGCTAGGTGGAGCGGACGCTATAACATTTACCGCGGGTCTAGGAGAAAATAGTATCATGACGAGAGCGAGAATTATCGAATTAGTTAAGAGTCTAGGTATCAAGCTAGATGAAGAGGCTAATAACATTAGAGGTGAATATAGATTGATCAGTACACCTGATTCAAAGATTCCTGTATATATAGTTCCTACGAATGAAGAACTAATGATAGCCATAGATACATATAATTTAATAAAATAATATAGAAAAGGGAAAGTAACATGAATTCAAAAGTAAGAGCAATAGCAAAAAGAATAAAAGAGCATAAGACGATAGTCATAGCGAGACACGTTGGACCAGATCCTGATGCCGTTGCGAGTCAAATTGCATTAAGAGATGCTATTAAACTTAGATATCCATCTAAAAGTGTTTATGCCGTTGGTGCACCTGTCAATCGATATAAAAGTTATGGCGAACTCGATAAAATAAATGAAGAAGACTTGAATGACGCTCTACTTTTTGTTTTGGATTGCCCTAATATATTCCGGATAGATGGAGCCGATATTAATAAATATAGCGAAGTAATTAAGATAGATCACCATCCTTTTGAAGATAAAATGGGTGATATCGAGTGGATCGATACGACTTCTTCTAGTACTTGTGAATTAATCACAGAATTTTTAGTAAGTGCTCGATATAGAGCCAATAAGACTATTGCTGAAAATTTATTTATCGGTGTCGTCGCCGACTCAGATAGATTCTTATTATCGAGTTCGCCTAAAACTTTAGAATTGATGGCTATCCTCATGAAAAATTCAAAAATAGATATATCACAAGTATACTCTAGATTATATCTAAGACCTTTAAATGAAGTTCGCTTTCAAGCTTATATTACAGAACACCTAAAAGTTACACCGAATGGATTTGCTTCACTTAAGATAGATAAAAAATTAATCGAAAAGTATGGAGTCGACTCTGGTACGGCATCTAACTTAGTTAATAATTTCAATAATATTGAAGAAATAATTGCTTGGGCACTAGTTTCTTATGATGAAAAAAATAAAATATATAAAGTAAATATCAGAAGTAGGGGACCAGTTATCAATGAAGTTGCGTCTCGCTATAATGGTGGAGGTCATGCTAAAGCAAGTGGTGCACGTATAAAAAAGGTAGAAGATATAGAAAAACTATTTAAAGATTTAGATAAAGTATGTAAAGAATATCAAAGTACGAAGAAAAAAGAAATTAAAGAAAATACTTCTAGTAAAAGTAATCTCAAAAAAGATAATCCAACAAAGAATACTACTAAAAAAAGTAAAACAACAAAAGCCTGTTAACTTTACAAAAGGCTTTTTTTAAGTTACAATTATCGTGGTGATGGTATGGAAAATATAATAAATCGCATTTATAAAGAACATTTAATTATGAGATTAATATGTTTAATACTAGGTACCTTTTTAGCGGCTTTCATCTATAATAAATTTTTTGTAGAAAATAATATCGTGATAGGTGGTGTCAGTGGACTTGCCATACTCATTAAAGAGATATTTAATATCGATACGACACTATTTATAAACATGAGTAATATTATTCTTATTATATTAAGTTTTCTAATACTAGGAAAAAGAAAGACATTTATATTACTAATAGGGTGTGTTACTTATTTAATAATGCTAAATATCACTGCACCTTTAGTAGAAATACTAGACTTTACTTTCGATGAAAATATGCTCATGATCATAATAACTTCCCTAGTTTGGGGACTTGCTAATGGACTCATTTATCGAGCAGGGTACTCAACAGGGGGAATGGACTTTTTAACGCAAATTATCTCTCTGAAAACCAAAAAATCAATAACCCAAACGGGTTTTATTATAGATATCATCATAATTATCTTAAGTGCTTTCGTATTCGATATTTCCAATGTATTAATATCACTTTTCATAATATACTGTTCTAATAAAATATCTAATGCTGTACTATTTGGAGTAAGTACGAGTAAGATGGTGTACATTATATCTAAAGATAATAAAAAAATAGAACAATGTATAACAGAAAAGTTTAAGACGGGCTCGACCGAAATAAAAGTACATGGTGGACTCTTTGAAAGAAAAAATCAAATGTTATTATGTATCATACATAATGCCCAATATTCAAAGTTTAAAGAGGCTGTATTGACGATAGACCCTAATGCTTTTCTCATTTCTAATAAATGTTATGAAGTAAAGGGTGGAGTAAAATTTAATGTTTTACCATTTTGATGTCAAATACAATTATTACCATAAAAATAGCATATAGTGTGTGATATAATGATTATGAATAAGGTGTGATGAAATTTGAGTTTTATTGAACTTCAAGATGTATATAAAATATATAAAAATGGTGTAACTGCCATTGCTAATATGAATTTAAAAATTAAAAAGGGAGATTTCGTTTTCATCATAGGTCATACTGCCTGTGGTAAATCGACCTTAATCAAGATGCTTTATCGTGAAGAAAAACCTACTAAAGGTAATGTCTTTGTCGGAGGAATAAACGTTGCTAAACTAAAAAACAGTAAAGTTTATAAACTTAGAAGAAAGATAGGAATAGTATTCCAAGACTATAAATTATTACCTAAACTAACTGCGTATGAAAACGTCGCGTTCGTCTTAGAAAGTTATGGCTATAAAGAATCAGAAATTAAGCCTAAAGTAATAGAAGCCTTGACGATGGTAGGATTAAAAGAAAAATTAAGAAGCTTCCCTGATGAAATGAGTGGAGGCGAACAGCAAAGAGTCTGTATTGCTAGAGCAATAGTTAATAAACCTAAAGTTTTAGTATGCGACGAACCGACAGGTAATTTGGATCCTGATACTTCCAAGGAAATTATGAAAGTAATAGATACGATCAATAAAGAAATGGGTACAACTATCATAATGGCAACACATGATAGAGAAATCGTCAATCGTATGAAAAAACGAGTAATAGTCATTAAAAATGGAGTTCTTGCTGGAGATTATGTGAAAGGAAGTTATAAAGTTGATGAGAGCAATTAGAATATTAGGTAGAAGTATATCTAGTGCCTTTAAAAGTGTCGTTCGTAACTTTAGCTTGAGTATTGCTTCTATATCATGTATAATTATTACCCTTATAATCGTAGCGTTTTCCATATTAATATCCATGAATGTAAATAACTTTACTAAGGACATAGAAGATGACTTGACGATCGTCGTATTTGCTAAAGAAGGTACTAAAGAAGAAGAAATAAATATTTTAAAAGAAAATATAGCATCTGTTCCTAATTTAAAAGATGTCGTCTATAAGTCTAGTGAAGATATCAAAAATGAAATGAGAGAAGCCAATGAATCATACGATAAAATAATAGGGAAGTGGAGTGAAGATGAGAACCCTTTAAGTGCTTGCTTTATAATCACTGTCGAGGATATCAATGAAATTGGAGAAACTGCTAGTACCATTAAAAATCTAGAATACGTCGATGTCGTCAAATACGGTAAAGACATGGTCGAAAAACTAGTTGGTATATTCGATATAATAAAGAAAGTAATGTTAATAACAGTCGTTGCCTTAGTATTTGTAACAGCATTCTTAATTAGTAATACAATTAAAATTACGATTTATAGTAGAAAGAATGAAATCGATATCATGAGACTTGTCGGTACGAGTAATACTGTCATCAAATTACCATTTATATTTGAAGGTTTATTCTTAGGAGTAATAGGTAGTATCATTCCTATACTCGTTACTATTTATGGTTATGTATTCTTCTATGATAAAATGGGAGGAGTCATGTTTACCTCTATAATCTCTCTCATAAAACCATATAATTTCGTATTCCAGGTAAGTGGTGTATTATTGCTAATTGGAGCAATAGTAGGTATGTTCGGTAGCTATAAATCCGTTAGAAAGTACTTGAAAATATGAAAAATAAGATTATTAAGATGATTATCGCTTGTATTCTAATAGTAATTTTAATTATACCTTGTATATTATTTCCATCCGTAGATGCAACGACTAATGCCAATACTTTGGGAGAATTAAAAGACGAACTTGCTGCGTATAAGAAAAAGAAGGAAGCGGCCGAGACAGGTAAAGCTGAAACACAAGCAGAAATAAATGCCGCTAAAAATGCTATTACAAAAGCAGAAGCAGAAATCGAAACTAACGAACAAAAGCGTGCTGAAGCAGAAGAAAAAATAGAACAACTCAACCAAGAAATAGCAGATATGGACGAAGAAATAAAAGAGCTCTTACATACTTATGAAATAATGAATGGAGATAATAATTTTCTAGAATATATATTTGGAGCAACTAGTATAAGTGACTTCATAATAAGATATAGTGTCAGTGAACAAATTACTAATTATAATGACTCTTTAATAACGGAATATGAGAGTAAGGTCGAAGAAAACGAACAATTAAAAATAGAATTAGATGAAAGAGATAAAGAATTAGAACGTCTAAAAGTCGAAAAAGAAGAAGCTATAGAGAGTCTAGGAGATAAACTCGATAGTTTCGACGATGAAGCCTTAAAATGGCAAGAAGAAGTAAATTCTACTCAAGAATTAATCGATTTCTATGTTAGTCAAGGTTGTACTGATGATCAAGCATTAAGCTCATGTGTCAAGGTAGTAAGCGATACGGGATTTGCTAGACCACTAAAGAAAGGTGTTAGGACGAGTGATTATGGTTATAGATGGCATCCAACACAGGGAATATATAAATTACATAATGGCGTCGATATCGGTGGAAATCCTGAAGGGACAGCTGTTTATGCTATCGCTAATGGTATGGTAGGTAAAATAGTAAATAGGAGTAGTTGTGGAGGTAATATGGTATATATTTATCATACGGTAAATGGTGTACAATACACTTCTACTTATATGCATCTATTATCTATCAATGTTAAAGTCGGTGACATGGTAACGAGCGAAACTGTAATCGGTAAAGTAGGTGGAGGTGCTTCTACTAAAAGTTATGATAAATGTTCGACAGGTGCTCACTTACATTTAAGTCTTGCTAAAGGCTGGTATGGTAAAACTTACTTATCATACTCTACTTGGGTATCTAATCTCTTAGACCCTGGTTTAGAGAAGTATGTAAATATCCCTGCCAAAGGGAAATACTTCTACTCTAGAACTTGGTAAATTAATATTTTGCACGTTTCCTAATGGAGTACGTGCTTTTTTTCTTTTATTAATAAATTAAATATGCTAGAATATAGTTTATTAAGGGGATTATTAAGATTAAATAAAAGAGGAGTGGTGTTAATTTGAAGAAGAAAAGAAGATTAACGAAGAATATCGTCTTATTCATGTTAATTATTGCATCCATAATGATGTTTATTCTTGCTATAAAGTTATATTTAGATAATATCGATGCCGAAGCTAAAAGATTATCTAGTCTAGCTGATATGACCATGACATCTAGTGATTTTATAGAAGGGTCTAATGGATTATATACAGTCAATATCAAAGAAGAAATCTTTAATACTCTCGGAGATAGTAGTGCTAACTCTATAAAATATGAATTTGAAAATGAAAACTTTTATCTAATTATTTCTATTGAAAAAGATGATGATGGTAATAGATCTATTACCATCGAAAAGATAGTCGATGATAATTTAGGAATAAATGCAAGAATAAATAAAGAAAAAGTAGAGACAATAGAGTATAGGACGAGTTATAATAATTCTACACTATTAAAAATAAATGGAAAGAATTATAGTAATTATTTTGCTATGACAGAAGGAATATATTACTTTTTAGGATCTGATATAGAAAGTATTAGTTATATCGATGGACAGTTTTATTATTTATCTTATAATCCAAATTATATCTTAATAGAAGAATCTGGTAGTTGTAGTGCTGAGGTAAAGTCTCAAATAGATGGATTCTCTATGAGTGACTATTATTATAAATATGGTAAAATTAACTTTTTAACAGATTATTATCAAAAGTTAGCATCTAAAGTTTATACTGTCGAAGAGAAGTGTCACGAGTACGATAGTGAAGAATAGCCGTATTGTATTTTAAAAAAAATTATGTTACAATACCTTTGTCATTTGCAAAGATTATGTATTTAGTAGTTTAAAGCAAGTGTTTTATAGAGAACGATTTAGTGGTGGAATAATCGCAAACAGGTTTTAGATGAATTTCAGACATAGGAGCAAAACGTAAAAGAGGCGTTAACCTAAGAGAGTGCTAGATAATTCTAGAAAATGGGTGGTACCGCGGAACTTTGTTTCGTCCCATTATTCTAGAGTTTTTTTAGTGAGGAGGAAGTGTAATGAAAGAAAAAGTAAAAGAATTAAAGGAGAGTTTAAAAAACGAACTAAGTATAGTCAATACTATGGTCGAATTAGCGGAAGTCAAGGCAGAGTTTTTAGGTAAAAAAGGATTAATTACAGAATTAACTCAAGAGATGAAAGAACTAAAACCTGAAGAAAAAAAAGAATTTGGTAAGTTTTTAAACGAAATAAAGAGCTATGCTGAAGATATGCTAAGTAAGAAACAAGAGGAAATTGAAGAAAAAATTCTCGAAGAAAAGTTAGAAAGTGAGAGAATAGATGTTACTTTACCTGCGACGAAAATTAAAAATGGTTCACCAAATATGTTAGAAGGTATGATAGAAGACTTAGAAGAACTATTCTTGAATATGGGATATGATGTCGTAGAAGGTCCTGAAGTAGAAAAAGATTTATATAACTTTGAATTACTCAATTTACCTAAAGGACACCCTGCAAGAGATGCCCAAGATACTTTCTATATTAAAGACGATGAGATACTTCTTAGAAGTCAGACTAGTCCAGTACAAATTAGAACTATGCTTGCTAATGAAGAAAAGAGTCCAATTAGAATAATCTGTCCAGGTAAAACATATAGAAGAGACGACGATGATGCGACACATTCACATCAATTTACCCAAATGGAAGGACTACTAGTCGATAAGGGAATAAGTTTAGCAGACTTAAAAGGAACATTCGATGTCATTGCAAAACACTTGTTTGGAGACGACGTCGAAGTACGTTTTAGAAGCTCATTCTATCCATTTACAGAGCCTAGTGTCGAACTAGACGTCAGCTGTTTTAACTGTGGTGGTAAGGGATGCCCACTTTGTAAACAAACTGGTTGGATTACTGTTGGAGGAGCTGGTATGGTACATCCCAAGGTCTTAAAGAATTGTGGATATGACCCAGAAGTCATGAGTGGATTTGCTTTTGGATTTGGAGTAGAACGATTAGCCATGTTAAAGTATGGAGTTACGGATGTTAGAACATTCTATCTAAATGACTTAAGAAATAATTGTGATAGAAAGGATATGTAGGAAATGATGCGAATTAGTACAAATTGGTTAAACGATTATGTCGATATTAGTGATGAAAATTTAAAAGAGCTCGCATTAAAGATTACTGATGCTGGAGTTAACGTCGAAACTGTCGAAGAATATAGTCTTCCTAATTTGGTCGTAGGACAGATAATCGATGTATTCCCTCATCCAGACTCTGACCACTTAAATGTCACTAAAGTCGATGTCGGTAATGAGACCTTACAGATCGTATGTGGGGCTCAGAACTTAGAAAAAAAGATGATGGTAATCGTTGCTAAAGAAGGCTGTGTATTACCAGGAAACATCGAGATTAAGAAGACTGTCATGCGAGGAGTAGAATCTAATGGTATGTTAGTTGCCTTAATGGAGTTAGGTCTCGAAGAAAATAATAAAGAAAATTACGCTAAAGGAATATGTAAATTACCTACAGATGCCCTAATTGGATCGAACCCTTATAATTATCTTGGATTAGATGATACTATCTATAATTTAGACTTGAATCCTAATAGAGAAGCAGATTGTACCAATCATATTGGCTTTGCTTATGAGGTAGCGAGTGTACTTGGTAAAAAGGTCGAGATGCCACCACTTAAATGTAAGACTATTAAAGATGATGTAAAAGATGAATTAGAATTAGATGTCATTACCGATAACTGTATGATGTATAATGCTAGAAAAGTTAAGAGTGTCACCATCAAAGAAAGTCCCGATTTTATCAAGGAAAGACTTACGAACTGTGGTATGAGACCGATAAATAATGTCGTAGATATTTCCAATTATATCATGCTCGAATATGGTCAACCATTACACTTTTTCGATGCTAAAAAACTAGGGGGTAGTATTTTAGTTAGGATGGCAGAAAAAGGTGAATCGATCGAAACCTTAGACCACGTTAAGCGTAAACTGACACCTGATGATATCGTCATTACAGATGGTGAAAAACCTGTCTGCATCGCAGGCGTGATGGGTGGAGCCAATAGTGGTATAGACGAAAATACAAAAGATGTCGTAATCGAAGCTGCTATATTCGACCCACTAAAGATAAGATATACATCTAAGAGACTTGGTCTTGCTAGTGAAGCATCTAAAAGATATGAATATGGATTAAATTATGAATATACTAAAGAAGCTATAGATAGAGCGTGTTATTTATTAGAAAAATATGCTGATGCTTTAGTTTGTACTGGTACCCTAACTTATGATAATATCGAGAAAAAAGAAAAAGTTGCCCAAATGACTTTAAGTGATGCTAATAATTTACTCGGCTTAAATATGACTTTAGATGATGTTAAAAAGTCATTCAATAACTTAGGATTTCCATATGAATTAAAGGGAGAAGAGTTTACTGTAACTATTCCCAATAGACGTGGAGATGTAGCAATAAAGGAAGATTTAATCGAAGAAGTAGGTCGCTTGTATGGATATAGACATATCGTAAGTAAGATGCCTAAACTCGATATAAGACGTGGCTCTTATATCGGTAATGTAGCACTACGTAAAAGTATTTCTCGTCGTCTTAGAAGTCTTGGATTAAATGAAACTAGAACTTATACTTTAATAAGTCCTGAAATGAATGAATTATTTAAGTATGAAGATAAGAAGAGTATCACTTTATTAAAACCAATGAGTACTGATAAGAGTATTATAAGAACGACTCTTCTCCCTTCATTACTGAGTGTATATGAATATAACACGGCAAGAAATATAACAGATGTCAATATTTATGAAATTGCTAATACTTATAGTAACATCGAAGATGAAGACGAAAAGATGGCTATCCTCATGAGTGGAGATTATATTGCTAGTAGTTGGAGTGGTGAGAAAATAAAATCTAATTTCTATACCTTAAAGGGTATTATCGAGAATCTTCTCATCTATTTAGGATATAAAGATAGATATATATTTACACCCACATCCAATATTCCCGATATGCACCCAGGTGCTACGGCAGAAATCAGTATAGATGGCAAGTCTCTTGGCTTTATGGGTCGAGTACACCCTAAATTAGCTAAAAAGGAAGTTTATGTTTTAGAAATATCTATCAGTAAATTAGCAGAAAAGAAGACGAGTAGTTTCAAATTCCGTGAACTTAATAAATATCCAAGTATTAGAAAAGATGTCTCATTCTTGATGCCAATAGATATGAACTCATCTTTAGTCGAAAAAGAACTTAAACGTTCGACTGGTAAGTTATTGAAGAAAATCGAAGTATTCGATGTTTATAAAGCTTTAGATAAGAATGAAAAATCTATAGCATATGCTTTAATATTTGAAGATGATACGAGAACTTTAAGTAATGAAGAAGTTACAGAACTATTCAATAAAGCGATAGATAAAGTTTCTAAAAAATTATCATTGAAAGTTAGATGTGAATAAAAAGACTATTATGAAAAATAGCTCTTTTTGTTTATTCTCTTCGACGATTTTAATGATTATCTTTTCTAATTCGAGCTAGGCATCTCTATAATCCATACCCGTGCTAATAACACACTCATCATCTAGCTCCTGTTATATTTTTATAGGGTCTAAAAAAGCAAATAACTTCATCATAAGAACTCTTTGCTATTTGAGTTTCCGTGAAAAAAATAGTTGACAAGAAAAAAGGAAAAAGCTGTGGATA
>CAZIUY010000010.1:0-11347 GCA_964542625.1 uncultured Muribaculaceae bacterium
CGAACCATAAGGGCATCGTCCCCAACTCTTTCTTTTAATTTAATAATTCTAGTATATCCGCCATTTCTATTCTCATATTTTTGTGCTAAATCATTAAATATGATATTGACAACTCTCGTATCATTATGTAAGAAAGCAAGTGCTTTTCTACGAGCAACTAATGTTCCTCTTTTTCCTAGTGTAATCATTTTATCGACTAGTACTCTTACTTCTTTAGCACGAGCCTCTGTCGTTACAACATAGCCATTTGTGATTACAGTCTTAGTAAGACCTGCTAAAATACTTCTTCTGATGTGAGTTTCTCTATTTAGTTTTCTCATATGTATCCTCACTTTCTATTATTCGTGGAACTTGAGTCCCATTTCATTTACTTTATCTAAAACTTCTTTTAATGACTTTTTACCTAAATTGCGAATTTTAGTAACTTCTGCTTCTCTTTTATCGATTAAGTCTTGTACAGTGTTGATATTAGCTCTCTTTAGACAGTTATATGTACGAACTGAAAATTCTATTTCTTCGATAGGTGTTTCTAATGTCTTAGTTATAACATCTATCTTCTTTTCAGTCATAATACCAGATAAATCACTTATATTATTTAAATCTGTTATGATATTTAAGTGTTCTATTAATATCTTGGCTGCAAGTGCCATAGCTTCTTCTGGTGTCATAGCACCATTCGTATAGACATACATATTTAATTTATCATAGTTTTCATTATGACCGACACGAGCTGGTTCTACTTCAAAGTAGACTCTATCTATTGGTGAGTATAAACTATCGATAGGAATTTCACCAGGTTGTAGGTTTGTTCCTAAAAGTTCTTTGTTTTCTTTAGCATCGACATAACCCCTACCATTACCGATAGTCAAAGTCATATCTAGACTTCCACCCTTAACGATATTAGCAATAACTAAATCGGGATTGATTATTTCGATATCGGAATTACGTTCGATGTCACTAGCAAGAACTGGTCCTTCTTCTTTTTTTACTAAATGTAATGTCTTTGGACCATTAGCATAGTTTTTGATAACTAAAGATTTTAGATTTAAAACTATACCTGTTACATCTTCTAAGATTCCATCGATTTTTTGAAATTCGTGCAATACTCCTTCTATTTTGACAGAAGTTATAGCACTGCCTGGTAGACTCGATAACATGACCCTACGAAGGGCATTACCTATGGTCGTACCGAATCCTCTTTCGAGTGGTTCTAGTTCGAATTTACCATAAAAGTTACTATCGTTATATTCTTTAATTCTATATTCAGGTTTTTCAAAATTTAGTGTCATTATTCTTCACCCCTTCTAATTTCTTGGACGTTTAGGTGGTCTACAACCATTGTGTGGTATAGGTGTTATATCGTTAATTGCCGTAATTTCGAGTCCTGCTGTCTGTAAACTACGTATAGCATTTTCTCTACCATTACCTAATCCTTTGACAAATACTTCGACTTTTTTCATTCCCATATCTGCGGCTGCTTTACCACACGCTTCAGCACTCATGCCAGCAGCATAAGGGGTCTTCTTCTTAGAACCCTTATAACCGATAGTTCCAGCAGAAGCCCAACTTATGACATTTCCTTCTTTGTCAGTAATAGTTACGACAGTATTGTTATAAGTTGAATGAATATGAGCTTGTCCTTCGACTACAGTCTTTTTAACTTTTCTTTTTCTTCTATTATAAGCCATTATTTACCTCCTACTTAGTTGCTTTCTTCTTATTAGCGACTACCTTACCTTTACCCTTACGAGTTTTAGCATTGCGACTAGTTCTTTGTCCACGCACAGGTAATCCTTTCTTATGTCTAACACCTTGATAAGAATTAATTTCCATCTTATTCTTGATATTAGTTTGAACTTCACGACGAAGTTCTCCTTCGACTAAATGTTTATCGATTTCAGTACGAAGTGCTGCAATCTCTTCATTAGTTAACTCACCGATGTGTTTATCTTGATCTACTTTAGCATTTACGCAAATTTCTTTAGCAGTTTTTTGTCCAATACCATAAATATGTGTAAGTCCGATAAACGTCTTCTTGTTATTTGGTAATTCTACGTTCTTAATACGTGCCATATTTTATTCCTCCTATCCTTGTCTCTGTTTGTGTTTTGGGTTATCACAAATTACCATGATTTTACCTTTTCTTTTGATGACTTTACATTTTGCACATATAGGTTTAACTGATGGTCTTACTTTCATAAATTGTTCCCTCCATTACTTTCCTTTATTTATTTTTTACTTCACGTCTTATTTTTAATATAACCTCTAGCCTAGTAGAAAACGAATGAATTTCATTCATCTTCCACCAGAAACGTGAAGTTTGAGGTATATATTATTTTGAGTTTCTGTAAGTTATTAGCCCACTTTTTACATCATATGGTGACATTTCTACAATCACTTTATCTCCAGGTAATATGCGAATCGAATTCATTCTCATTTTACCAGAGACATGAGCATTTATAGTAACGCCATTAGGTAATTCAACTTCATAAACATCGTGATTTACTTTTATTACTTTACCTTCCACTTTAATTTTAACTTCTTTGGCCATTGTTCACTCTCCTGTTAAAATTTCATATCCGTCGTCTGTGACGACGATAGTGTGTTCAAAGTGAGCACTTGGACGTCCGTCCTGTGTCACTATAGTCCAATCGTTATTTAATACTCTTATAAATCTTTTACCAGATGTGAGCATCGGTTCGACAGCAATTACCATACCAGTTTTTAAAGTTATTCCTGTATTGTACTTGCCATAATTTGGTACATCTGGTTCTTCATGCATTCCGTACCCTACACCATGACCGACTAATTCTCTTACGACGCCTAGATGGTGCTTTTTAGCATAATCTTCGATGCGAGCACTGATGCATCCGATTCTTACACCATTCTTAATTTCTTTAAGACCTGTAAAAAGGGCTGATTTCGTATGGTGTAAGAGATATTCTTTTTCTTTATTGATGTCCCCTACTCCTACTGTTTCACTAGCATCTGAATAGTAACCGTCTAATATGACGACGACATCGAACGTGACTATGTCACCATTTTTTATTACTCTAGATCCACCTATACCGTGGACTACTTCTTCATCGACGCTTATACAGATATTTCCAGGGAATCCTTCATATCCTAAGCATCCAGGTACACCACCATGACTTCTTATAAATTCTCCTGCTAAGTCATCTAGTTCTTTAGTCGTCATACCAGATTTGACTATAGACTTTAAGTATTCTCTCGTAAGATAATTTAAATAGCCTGATGCTTTAATATGTTCTATATCTTCTTTAGTTTTTATACTAATCATTTTTAATCACTCTTACGACTTCATCATGTACGTCTTCTACACCATTCACTGAATAAAGTTTACCAGATTTTTTATAGAAGTCAACTAATGGTTTAGTACTTTCCATATATGTATCGAATCTTACTTTAAATGTCTCTTCGGAATCGTCATCTCTATGGATTAACGCACCTCCACACTTATCACAGATACCATTCTCTTTAGGAGCCTTAAAATATGTATTATATACACTTTTACATTCGGGACAGCTTACGCGTCCTAATGCTCTTTTTAAGAGTATATCATAAGGAACATCCAAATATATGACTGCATCTAGACTTAGATGTAGGTTATCTAGTAAATCTTCTAGCATATTGGCTTGGTGTATGTTTCTTGGACAACCATCTAATATAAATGGTTTACCATCTAGAGTACTTAATTTTTCTTTTAGAAGTTCGAATATGAGCTCATCACTTACGAGTTTTCCACTTGCCATTAAAGAAGATATTTCTTGTCCTAAGGGAGTGGACTTATCCATGTCTCTTAGTAAATCTCCTGTCGAAATGTGGATATATCCAAAGTTTTCTACAAGCTTCTCACTTTCGGTTCCCTTTCCACCATTCGGTGGAGCGATAAATAATATGTTTTTCATTTAACGCCTTCTTCTAGAAGTAGTAGTATAATTTCTCGAAACTATGCTACTTTCTAACTGTTTATAAGTCTCTAAGCATACTCCACATACGATTAATAATCCCGTACCACCTAGAGTTACTCCACTATCTAATCCTGTAAGTCTCGTAAATACTATCGGTAGAACGGCCAGTATGATTAAGAATATACTTCCGACGACAGTAAGCTTTGATATTGAATTTCTTAAGTAATTACTAGTCGCTTCACCTGGAGTAATTCCTGGAATATAAGCGTGTGACTTATCTAAATTTTCAGCCATTTCTTCGGAATTCATCATCATCTTAGTATATATATAACCGAAGGCATATATTAATACTGCATAAAGTATTAATCCAAGCCAAGAAGTATTATAGGAAATATATTTTTCGACAAAACTCGTAAATCCATCTTTATTTATAAATTCAGCGATTAAGGCAGGTATTCCTAGTATTGCACTAGCAAATATGACTGGCATAACTCCAGCAGAGTTAAGCTTAACTGGAAGATATGTCTTTTCTCCTTTATATGAAGAAGCAGTTCTATTGGAATACTGTATAGGTATTCTTCTTTCAGCTTCTTGTACCCAGATAATACCTACTATAATTGCTAGATAAACTAAGATGAACGCAGCAAAGGCAGCAATTCCTATCCATAATGTATAATCACTATTAGTGATAAATGAATTATAAGCACTAACGAAGATAGAAGGTATTCCTTGAACTATACCAGCCATGATAATTAGACTCTGTCCATTTCCTATACCTTTCTTAGTTATTTCATCACCTAACCAAAGTAAGAATGCGGTTCCACCTGTTAGGACGAGTGCACTCTTTAATACAGTAAGTGAACCATATCCTTTAAGGAAAGCATATGAGAAGATATAACCTTGAATAAGTGCAAATATGATACCTAAATATCGATTAATCTTATTTATCTTTTGTCTTCCTGCAGCACCTTCGTCTTTTAATTCAGAGAAGTAAGGAACTATGTCCATCTGCAATATCTGTGTAAGAATCGTCGCTGTTATGTAAGGCATTACACCTAGTGCAAAAATTGAGAATGATTTAAGTCCTCCACCTGTCATAACATTTAATAATTCCAAAAACCCTAAATCTTTCGTAATTGTTTTAGCTCCTGGAACGACTATATTAGTTCCTATTGAGAAAATAGCAAGAGCGAATATCGTAAACAATATTCTATGTCTTAAATCTTTATTAGTCGGTCCAAAGAATCCTTTTAGACGTTTGAACATCTAAATCACCTCGGCTTTTCCGCCCTTGCTTTCGATCTTAGTAACGGCTTTACTTGAGAATCTTTGTGCTTTAACTGTAATCTTTTTCTCTAATTCACCATTACCTAAAACTTTAACACCGTTAAGTTGTTTTTTAATTATTCCTTTTTCTTTTAATAATTCGGGAGTAACAACATCACCATCATTAAATCTGTTTAAATCACTTATGTTTATGACAGCATATTTAGTTTCAAATTGTTTGTTGTTAAATCCACGTTTAGGAACACGTCTATATAGTGGACTTTGACCACCTTGGAACCAAGGTTTAATCGATACACCACTTCTAGACTTTTGACCTTTTTCACCACGAGTGGATGTCTTACCCATTCCACTACCTGGTCCACGACCAACACGTTTACGTGATTTTAATTCTGGAGTCTTATCTAAATTCTCTAGTTTCATTATAATTCCTCCACTTTCTTGCCACGTAAGCTAGCAATATGTTCAGCTGTACGTTCTGATTTTAAAGCATTAATCGTCGCCTTTGCAACATTAACTTTAGTATTAGAGCCTAAACTCTTCGATACTACGTCTTTTACTCCAGCAAGCTCTAGGATGATACGAGCTGTACCACCAGCGATAACACCAGTACCAGGTTTAGCTTTCTTAAGTAAAACTTTGGCTCTACCACAAGTACCGATTACATCGTGAGAAATAGTTCTTCCATCTACTAAAGATATCTTGACTAAATTTCTTCCTGCAGCTGTTTCTGCTTTCTTAATAGCATCCTGTACTTCGTTGGCTTTACCAGTTCCAAGTCCGATTAAGCCTTTATGATCACCTACTGCATATGTAGCAGCAAAACGCATATGTCTACCACCCTTAGTAACTTTAGTTACTCTAGCGATATTTACTACTTGTCCATCTAAGAGTTTCTCTTTTGGTGTGTTTGTATTTCTTCTATCTCTAGATTGATTTTTCTTAAATTCTTTTGTTTCGTTTTTCTTAACTTCTTCTTGTGCCATAAAAGTCCCTCCTAGAATTCTAGTCCTGCTTCTCTAGCAGCTTCTGCTAGTGCTTGGACGCGACCATGATACTCATATCCACCACGATCGAATATAACAGTCTTGATGCCTTTTTTAAGTGCTTTTTCGGCAATATCCTTACCGACTAATTTAGCTCCTTCAGCATTTCCACCGTTTTTAATCTTTAATTCAAGTGAACTTGATGATACTAGTGTCTTTCCTTCGACATCATCAATTATTTGAGCAAATATTTGGGCATTAGATCTAAATACGCTTAATCTAGGGACTTCATTAGTTCCAGAAACTTTTGTTCTTACTCTAGCGTGTCTTTTAACTCTTAGAGCATTATTTGATTGTTTTCTTATCATAATTTATCTCTCCTTACCCTATTTAGCAGCCTTTTTACCTTCTTTACGACGAACTGTTTCATCTTTATAGCGAATACCTTTACCTTTATAAGGTTCTGGTTTTCTCCATTTACGAATGTTTGCCGCAAATTCGGATACTCTTTGCTTATCTATTCCTTTTACTGTAATTTCAGTATTGCTCACCTGTTCTACAGATAGTCCACTTGGTACGTCTATTACTACAGGATGACTGAATCCGGCAGTGATAGTTAATTTATTACCACTTACATTGAATCTATAACCGACACCGTTAATCTCTAGACCTTTTTCAAAACCTTTCGATACACCGATGATCATGTTTTCGATCAATGAATTTGTAGTTCCGTGTAAACTTTTTGCTTCTTTTGTTTCGTTTGCACGAGTACATTCGATAGTATTTTCTACTACCTTAACGCTAATTAAATTATCTACTGTTAGGTTTAATTCACCTTTAGGTCCTTTTACAGTGACGATTTGATTATCGACTGTAACAGTAACTCCTTCAGGGATGATTAGTTTTCTGTTTCCAATTCTACTCATAATGCGACTTACCAAACATAGGCAAGTACTTCGCCTCCTAACCCTTTGCTTCTCGCTTCTTTATCGGTCATAATGCCTTTAGAAGTAGAGATTATAGCAATTCCAAGACCATTTAATACTCTTGGTAATTCAGAAGCCTTTGCATAAACGCGTAAACCTGGTTTACTAATTCTCTTTAAGCCTGTGATAACTTTTTCTTTCTTATTATTAGCATACTTTAGTGTTAAAGTAATCTTATCACCCTTGGTGTCCTTTATAACACTATAGTCTTCTATATAACCTTCATCTTTTAAGATTCTAGAAATTTCTTCTGTCATCTTTGAGCCTAATACTTCGACAGTATCATATTTCATAATGTTTGCATTACGAATTCTCGTAAGCATATCTGCTATTCTATCGTTCATATCTTCGTGCTCCTTCCTACCAACTTGATTTCTTTACGCCTGGAATTTCGCCTTCATTAGCAAGCTCTCTAAAACAGATACGGCATAATTTGTATTTCTTAAGTACTCCATGTGGACGTCCACATCTTTTACAACGTGTATATTCACGAACCTTGTATTTAGGTTTACGTTCGTTTTTAATAACTAAACTTTTCTTTGCCATAAATGTACCTACTTTCTAAATGGCATTCCAAAGCCACTTAATAATTTTAATGCTTCTTCGTTAGTCTTAGCAGTCGTAACGAATACGATATCCATTCCTCTAACTTTAACGACATCATCATATACTACCTCAGGGAATACTAATTGGTCTTTTAATCCTAAAGTATAGTTACCCTTACCATCGAATGATTTAGGAGAAATTCCTCTAAAATCACGAACGGCAGGTAATACGATTTTAACTAGCTTTTCTAAGAAGTTATACATATTATCCCCTCTTAGAGTAACTTTTGTACCGATTACGTTATTTTCTCTTATCTTGAATCCGGCGATAGACTTTTTAGCCTTCGTCGTAACTGGCTTTTGACCAGTGATTAAAGCAAGCTCACGTGTTGCCGCTTCGATAAATTTTTCGTCATGTGCAGCATCACCTACACCGATATTTACGACAATCTTATCTAACTTTGGTACTTGCATTTTTGAAGTATAGTGAAATTCATCTGTTAAATCTTTGACAATTTTTTCTTCGTATAATTTTTTAAATTCTGTCATTATTTTTCACTCTCCTTCTTTGTACTTTTCTTTGCAGTTTTAGTAGTCTTTACAGTATCTTCTAGTTTTACATTTGAAACATGGATTGGAGCCTCAACTTCGAGGATTCCACCAGTTTCATTCATTCTATTAGGTTTTATATGTTTGTGCACTATATGTACACCTTCGACGATAACTCTATCTTCGCGTTTTAATGTCTTAGTTACCTTACCAGTTTTACCTTTATCAGCACCAGCGATAACTTTAACTGTATCTCCAACTTTTATCTTCATAATTCCTCCTATAAAACCTCAGGTGCTAAAGAGACGATCTTAGCATAATCTTTATCACGAAGTTCTCTCGCAACTGGTCCAAGTACACGAGTACCAATTGGAGTCTTATCATCTCTTATAAGAACGCAAGCGTTATCATCGAACTTGATGTAACTTCCGTCCGCTCTTCTCTTACCTTCTACACTTCTTACTATAACTGCTTTAACTACTTTACCAGCTTTGACTGTTCCATTTGGAAGAGCTTTTTTAACTGTTCCAACGACGACATCGCCGATATTAGCATATCTAACTTTACTGCCGCCCATAACTCTGATTACTAATAATTCTTTGGCACCAGAATTATCTGCGACTTTTAATCTACTTTCTGACTGAATCATAGTAACCTCCTAAAGAATTACAGCTTTTTCAAGTATCTTATCTAGTTCATAATCTACTGTCTTCGATAATGGTCTAGTTTGTACTATTCTAACTGTATCTCCTATTTTTGCTTCATTATTTTCATCATGGGCATGGTATTTCTTAGAATACTTTACCATTTTGCCATATAATGGATGTTTTCTCTGAGTTTCAACTAAAACCGTGATAGTTTTATCCATTTTATCGCTTACTACTCTACCTACTAGAGTTACTTTTTTAGCATCACTCATAATTAATTACCTCCATTTTCTTTCTCACGTTTAATTGTCTTTAATCTAGCAATTGTCTTACGTAATTCATTAATTTTATGAGTCTCACGTAATACTCCACTTGACTGTTTCATTCTCAAATCGAATAATTCGTTTTTGCATTCGATAACTTTTTTATCGATTTCACTAGTGGTCATTTTTCTCATTTCTTCTAAATTCATTAGTTAACACCACTTTCTTTACTAACTATTTTAGTTTTAACAGATAATTTGTGAGATGCAAGTCTAAGTGCTTCACGAGCAATTTCTTCTGAAACCTCGCCGACTTCGAACATAATCTTGCCCTCTTTAACTACTGCGGCATATTCTTCGACAGAACCTTTTCCTGTACCTTGACGAACGCCAAGAGGCTTTTTAGTTCTTCCTAAATGTGGGAATATGTTAATCCATACTTTACCACCACGTTTCATATATCTCGTCATGGCTATACGGGCAGCTTCTATTTGTTTAGCAGTTACATAACCACCTTCAGTTGCCATAAGTCCATATTCACCAAAATGTAATTCAGTATTACCTTTAGAATGACCTTCATAAGATATACGATGAGGTTTACGATATTTAACTCTCTTTGGCATTAGCATGGGTCTCGCCTCCCTTTTCTTCCTTACGCTCACGGTTGTCTTTTCTATTATTGTTAAAACGTTTCTTCTTATTGTCTTGTTTATCGCTTTCTTCTTCGAAAGTTGGAACGCCTAATATTTCACCTTTATATATCCATACTTTGACGCCGATTTTACCATAAGTAGTATCAGCTTCACTCGTAGCATAATCGATATTTGCTCTTAAAGTATGAAGTGGTACAGTACCTTCAGTATAACCTTCGCTTCTAGCAATTTCAGCTCCGCCTAATCTACCTGAAACTTTAGTTTTAATACCTTTAGCACCGGATTTCATCGTATTTCTAATTGCACGCTTTTGAGCATTTCTAAATGATGCTCTATTTTCAATTTGACTAGCAATAGAATCTGCGACTAATTGTGCATTCATATCAGGATTCTTAACTTCGACGATTTGAACGTATATTTCTTCATTCGTTAGTTTCTTTAATTCACTACGTAATGCTTCGATTTCTTTTCCACCTTGACCGATTATAACACCAGGTCTTGCTGTAGAAATCTTGACATTAGTACGCTTACTATTTCTTTCAATTACGATACTTGCAACAGCAGCATCCTTTAACTTTTTAGTAAGGTATTCTCTAATTTTAATATCATTTAGTAGAGTGTCGGCAAAATCATTTTTGCTAGCATACCATTTACTTTTCCAGTCTTTGTTTATGCCTAAACGCATTCCATTAGGATTAACTTTTTGTCCCATTATTCTGCCTCCTCTATTTCTTCAGTTTTTTCTATAGTCTCACCGTCTCCAACTTTAACGACGATATGACTAGTTCTATGGTCATGTCTATTGATACGACTACGAGAACCAAACTTAATTCTCTTAATAGTCTGTCCTGGATTGATAAAACACTCCGTTACGATTAAGTCATCTTCATACATTCCTAAATTATTCGTTGCATTCGCAACGGCAGAATTTAGAACTTTAAGTATAAGTCTACTCGATTTTGTATTAGTGTTTTCTAGGATAGCTCTTGCTTCATATACACTCTTTCCTCTTATGAGGTCGATAGTCATTCTCGCTTTTCTTGGAGCTACCATAGCACCTTTATGTATTGCGTACGTTTCCATGCTTTACCTCCTACTTATTTCCACCATGTCCAGTGAACTTACGAGTTAATGCAAATTCACCTAACTTATGACCGACCATCTCTTCAGTTACATAAACAGGTATAAAATCTTTACCATTATGTACTGCGAATGTTAGTCCTATAAAATCTGGATAAATAGTAGAACGACGAGACCAAGTTTTGATAACTTCTTTTTTAGGGCTATTTTTAGCAGCCTGGACTTTTTTCATTAGACTTTCGTCGACGAATGGTCCTTTTTTTAAACTTCTTGCCATATATCATTCACCTATTTCTTTCTTCTACTGACTATCAACTTGTCAGATTCTTTCTTATTCTTACGAGTCTTAAGACCGAGTGCAGGTTTACCCCAAGGTGTCATAGGTTGTTTGCGTCCAACTGGAGCACGTCCTTCACCACCACC